>JAISLZ010000089.1 GCA_031277015.1 Eubacteriales Family XIII. Incertae Sedis bacterium
TTGCAGCGTGGATCAGGATAGCCTGTTTCTGGGGGCTGGTTGCGGCATTAGTACTGGCGCTCAACAGCATCATCGGCATCGGTGACGACAAATATGACAACAGAGGCCGGATAAGCTCGTTCTACAGGCAACCGGAGGATACCATCGATGTGGTATTCATCGGCGCCAGCAGCATGTATCGCGGCTGGTCGTCTATGATGGCTTGGCATGAATACGGCATTACTTCATACGCGTACGCCACATCGGCCCAGCCTGCCGCCGCTTGCCAATTTATCATCAAAGATGTCCTGAAGACGCAGAGCCCCAAGGTATTCGTGCTCGACCTGCGTTCATACCGCGGCAATCCAGAGCCGACGGACAGATATATCACAGGCGCGATACGGAAAGTGACGGACAACATGCCGTTTTCCCGGAACAGGATAGACGCTATAGACTATATGCTCGATTCGATAGGGATAGAGACAGGCAACAGGAATCTCGACTACTATTTCAGCTTCCTTCTATATCACAACCGCTGGACGGAAGGCAGGGAGGCGTTCGATATCGGACGCGACATATACAACAAGACACAGGGCACGCGTATCGGCGATGAGATATTCGGAGTGTACGATTTTCCGGTCGACAAACTATCCAAGCCTACGGACAAGGCCGCGCCCCTGCCCGAAAAGATAGAAGAAAACCTGACCGATCTGCTGAATTTCCTGAAAGAAAGCGATACCAAAGCGACATTCCTGTTGTTGCCGTGCCTGGTATCTGAAAACGACAGGGAACTTTTCAATACCGCTGAATCCATCATTGCCAAAAACGGTTTCTCGTATTTGAACCTGATGGACAGCACGTCAGAGATGGGCATAGACTACAAGACCGATTTTTACGACAAAAAGCATATGAACGTATATGGCATGGACAAGAGCACACGCTTCATTTCCGAATATCTAATACGCGAATACGGGCTTTCCGACCACCGCGGCGACCCGAAATATTCGCTTTGGGACGATGCCTACGAGGAATACGTATCCCAGATGAAAAGTTATATCGAGGGAAAGGGCATAACGCCCCCTACTTCCCTTGAAGGCGTCCGATAAGCGCCATGATCGACTCGGCAGAGCTGAAATTCTCCGGATTGATTTCGGATACCGGTATATTCACATTGAACGACTCGTTGATTTCAGGGACCATTATGACGATATCAAACGAATCAAGGACGCCGCCGTCCACGAGATCTTTTTCTTTCGCAAAGTCCACATCCGGACGAATATCGTTTAATATTCTGAGCAGTTCTTCCATCTTTCAATTACCTTCCTTTGCTTTCACAAGTTCAATAAGTTCCGTAATCCATTCGGCTCGGCGCTGCATAGGTGGGCCGATCATGCGCTCCCCAAGCATAATGCACAACCCCCCCCCTGAACGAATGTTCTTCTGCCGTTTTATTGCATCCGTTATGGCCTGTGCCCGTTCCGCTTCCTCCTTCGACGGGGTGAAACATTTGTTGATGATGTCGATATGGCGCGGGCTGATAAGCAGTGCGCCTCCGAATCCGAGTTCAAAGCCCTGTTCTTTTTCCCTTTTCAAGCCTTCAATATCGTGGAGGTACAGGTACGGCGTATCGATGGGTATGAGGCCCGCACTGCGCGCCGCCATAGCTATCATCGCCCGTGGCGTGAAATGAGCTACGGGAGGATCGCCATATGTGCCGTGCAGATCCCCGAGGAAGTCGTCTCCACCAAAGCACAGAGCCACAAGACGGGTATTGCCCCTAAGTATTTCCGACAGGTTAAGTACCGCGCCGGTCGTTTCAATGAGAGGCGCGAGCTTGAAATGCCCGGCAGCTATGCCGTGCGCGTTTTCCTTTTGCGTCAGCAATTTCTCGAAGAAGACGATGTCATTTCTGGACGTAATCTTAGGAGGCATAAATCCTGTGATATCCTCATGCATACCGCATTCGATATCACGCAACAGCTCGGGGCTATCCATAGCGTTCGTGCGTATGAACACGGTGGAGCCTTTAAATGCCCGGTCGTCGATATAGCCCTTCAGTATCGTACGCGCTTCATCCTTCTGCTCATCGGGCACAGCATCCTCAAAATCCAGGATAAGGGCATCCGCTGCGCTAGCCAAGGCTTTCTCTATAAATTTACTGTTATTCGCCGGGACGAACATCATGCTGCGCAAGAGCATCTTCTTCGACGTCATTTCATACCTTTCCATATAGTATCAATCACTGCCGGCCTCATCATGGATCCCGCTCTTAACAAGTACATGCCGACGAAATCTGATTACCGCCTCATCTTTCTGGTTGAATCCCGTCGTTTCGACATATACCACCCCACGATCGGGTTTAGACGATGATTTTCTGACCGACAACACCTCTGTTTCCGCGCAGATGGTATCTCCGATGAATACGGGCGCGAGGTGTTCGACCTTTTCATAGTCGAGATTCGCAATAGCCTTACCGCTTATGTCATTTACGGTCATACCTACGACTATGCTGAACACGAACGTGCCTACGACGAGGATTTTTCCGTGCTGCCCGTTTTTCGCGTACTCGGTATTTGTATGGACCGGATGCCAATTCATGGTGAGCAATGAAAAGATATTGTTATCGCTTTCGAATATCGTCTTTGACGGGGCATGCTTTACAAGTTCGCCCTCTTTAAAATCTTCAAGGTAATTTCCAATCAAATTAACATGCATTGCGTATCCTCCGTCGTTCTTTAGATACACATTCTACCACATCAGGTCCCACCTTGCCTGTAAATCCGTAATAGGCAACAGCGTCAATGCCGGCTCCGGTTCCGGCACGCGCTCAGGTTACAGCTCCGGCTCAGGTTCCGGCTCCGGTTCCGGTTCTGTCTCGGGTTCAGGCTCGGGTTCGGGCTCATACGGGAAATATTCCGGTTTATCGTAGCGCTCCCATACCAATTTGATATTCATATGGATAACGTCTATAAATACGTTCTTATTAAGGATATCCGCGAGATCATCTGCGAATATCACTGGCCTGATGACCGGATAATCGTCTTCATCCCACGCTATGAACTGAGCGGCCCTGACCATATTGATGAATTGGTTTCCCTCCACTTTCAGATTTGTCACACCCTCACCAGAAATGCCATGGTATTTATTCATTACATCCTGAATGATATTGCCCTTGATCAGACTGTCCTGCCAATACATTGCACCGATTGCGCTCGCGTATGTGTTCTGGATGTCGTTGTTCAGGACGCTGATATTTTCATGAGGATAATTGTACGAGTACGTATGCGACCCAACGGCTCGCGGCAGATCCCGAAACACGCAGTTCTTCACCACCACGTTGAGGCATGGGGTCTTGTCATATTTGATGTACGGGACATTGATCCCGCCGGTTCTGAGGTCGGGCGTATCGATGTTGATAGCCTCGTCGCTCTTGCTGGTAGCGCGGCTGTCGCCGATAAAATCGCATCCCGAAATCGTCACATTCCTTGAACCGTTCACCTCTATCCCGTGACCGTTTCTGATCCCCTGAAAATTAACTCCCGTGACCGAGATGTTTTTTGCATGCGGGATGACGGCGCCATATCGGTCAGAGACGCCCATCATGTCGATTATAGCGCCGCCATACCCAATAATCGCTGAATCGTGAACCCCTTCATATCCGACATACCCACCCTTATACTTACCGAGCTTGCTGCCCGTATATTTCAAAGCCGCTCGGGCTTTGGAAGATGCGCAGAAATGAAATACCGTTTTGGCAGGGCTCAATTTGGATGTATTCGTGTTGTTGGAGTTTTTTATATATACGCCGTTCGACAGGATAATTTTCGTATTGGATGGAATATATATAACGTTCGTGACGCTGTACGTCCCTGCGGCCAGGGTGAGCGTACCGCCACCACGTTTTTCGAGATCTTCGACATAGGAGCGTAGCATATAGTAGTGCTCCGTATATTTATTGTAAGCCGCGTTTTTCGTATAAGCTGATGCGGGCAAGGGCTTCGTCGCCGCGTTCACCACATAGCTCGGCCTTTTGACCGTGACCTTGCAGGTGTATACCTTCGCCTTCTTATCCGTCTTGCGTTTGAACATGGCGGTGATGGTGGCAGTGCCGTACCTGATCGCGGTCACCTTGCCGTCTTTAACCGTAGCGACCGACTTTGACGAGGATGTCCATACGACTTTCGGGTAATCCATTACGGTCTTGGTCTTTTTTTTGCCATTTTTGTCCTTATACTTGACCTTCTTCTTCTCCGTTTTTTTCAGGTTGATGACTTTCAGAGTGAAAGCCTTGCCCGCAGTCACCGTCTTCTTCTTGTAGTTTAGCCGTAAAGTCTTTGAAGCAGAAGATGACGCCTTCCTAACGCTCTTTTCCGCGAAAGATTCCGCCGGTTGAATCATAAAAGTGGATATTAATGTTATTGCCGCTATCACGCAAACAAGTCGTCTTGCCTTCTCGCCCACAAAATACCTTTTACCTAACTCAGGGGGTTTAAAATCGGGATGTTACCTTTTACCCGCCAAAACCATCGTATAATTTATATTATAATTTATATTTATCGATGTCAAGGCATCAACACCGATCTCTCTTTTGCACGTCCTTCTTCTCATTCACAGAAACTCGATTACAGTGACATGGAGCTGCGGTCATTTGAAAACCGGATGCCACTGTGCGATAATTTTCTATGATGTGACCGTGATACTGAGAGGTGATGAGAAACCGTAATGCGACATGCACAAAAAAGCTTATTCCGATTCATCGCGGGTAGCGCGTACCGCTTCGTCATGAAGCGCAGCCCTATGCTAGGTAATATCATACGTACATTGCTCAACCAGATTAAAAAATCGCGATATAACAGGTCATATCCGCATGCCACCGACAAGAAGTTGATGGTATTCATGTCTTTCCAGGGCCGCAGATTTGACGATACCCCTAAGGCCATCTACGAGTATATGAAGTCGCGTAAAAAATATGACGACTTTCGATTCGTCTGGGCTTTCCGCAATCCTGAAGATCATAAAGTCCCCGATCACGATGGCAGAACTACCATCGTAAAATGGCCGAGCGTGGCATTTTTGCAGGCGCTTAGCGAAGCGGGATATTGGATATCAAACAATCGTGTACTGCCGTACGTATACCCGAGGGACGATCAAGTATACGTGCAGTGCTGGCACGGCACGCCTCTGAAACGGCTAGGCCACGACCTCAAAGAAACCACGAACGCCATCTATTCATTGAAAGACCTTCTGCACAAATATGACATGGACGCGATGAAGATGAAATTTTTCGTCTCACCTTCCGCATACGCGACAGAAAAGTTCATATCAGCCTTCGACCTTACGGGCAAGGGCAAGGAGGGCGCTATCCTCGAGGTCGGCTACCCGCGCAACGACCGCATAGTCACGGCAACAAGGGAAGATCGCGCGGCCGCGTTCAAAAACCTAGGTATACTGGAAGACTCCGGGAAGAAAGTTATCCTCTACGCGCCTACATGGCGCGAAGATCAATACGGCTCCACCGGATATACATATCGACTTGGCCTTGATTTTTCCAAACTCCTCAACGCGCTCGGAGACGACTACATATTTATCTTCAGGGTGCATTACTTCATTTCAAATTCGTTCGACTTTTCATCATTTGGAAGCCGCATTATCAACATGAGCGAACATGACGACATCAACGACCTCTATATCGCGTCTGACATGCTCATCACTGACTATTCGTCCGTATTCTTCGATTACGCTAATACGGACAAACCAATTATTTTTTACATGTACGACCTTGACGAGTACCAAGACAAGGCACGTGGATTCTACATCAATCTGGACGAGTTGCCCGGCGATATAGTCATGGAGGAACGATATCTGTCAGAAGCTATAAAGCGGGCCTCGAATCCGGACGCTTACGCCGCTGCCTACGATGAAAAGTACAGAGCGTTCAAAGCGAAATACACTTACCTTGACGATGGAAGAGCCACGGAACGCCTCGTAGATAGAATCTTCGCCGACGATCTTCCAATAGTATCAGCTACACCATATCCTGTCCACAAGCCTTGACGTAGCGCCACCGTCAAGGTAAGTATATTTTTCTTTAAAGGCGAGATATTTTTTATCCGGCGAAAACGGAGCGTCTGTTTCCAGAGCTCCACGGATGGCGGGCGCAAGTTCCGTATCCTCCCTGAGTATGTGGCCAGGCAATTCCGCGATGTCGAAATAGAAACCTCGCGTCCTGTTTGCGTATTCTTCAAGGTCATACATATAGAACAGCATAGGTTTCTCCAAAATGGAATAATCGAAAAACACCGACGAGTAATCCGTGAGTAACAAATCGCTTATAAGATACAGGTCGTTGATATCGTCGTAATCCGAACAGTCGTAGATGAACCCATCGTACTTCGCGAAGTCGAATGATTTCATGACAAGATAGTGCACGCGGAACAATATGATGTACTTATCTCCTATTTCATCTCGAAGTTTGTCGAAGTCTATCTTTAAATCATACGTGTAGCCAAACGCCGGGTCGAATTGGTTATCCCGCCATGTTGGTGCATAGAGTATCACCATTTTTTCACTTTTAGCAGGCAATCCGACGGCGATTTTTATCCGTTCCTTTTCGTCGGGCGTGGAATGCCCGGATTTCACCGCGATCGCGAGCCTGTCGTTCCTTGGATATCCGACTTCAAGAATGCGGTCCATCTTTCCGTACTTTGCTAAATTCCACGCCGATGCGAATTTTTCCGAAGCGAAAGCGGACGGAGACAGAAGCCACGTAATCTTCTTCGCGTCATTGATGTATTTATTTAGAATTTCCATCTGTGAGTTCATCGCGTTATCCGATTCTAGTATGTCGAAACCAAGCCGCTTCAAAGGCGTACCGTGCCAACATTGAAGATACACCTGTTCATTACTCGGCCATACGTATTCAAACACGCGAAAATTGACGACCCAATATTTTGCGCGAATTAGCTCGCACCTATGTGCGTTGGTTTTGTATTTGACAATGCTCGTATTAGGATTCTTGAGCAGATGGACGTACTTCTCAGGTTCTTTGAATACCCATACATAGCTGTACCCCGCAAACTCCGGACGGGAGATCATGTATTCGTATACGACCTTGGGCGTATCGCTATAAGCCCGTCCATTGAACGATACAAACAGTACCCTCTGCTCGCCCAGCCTCACAAACAACCGCGTCAAATAATATATGGAGCTATTAAAAATATATATGCCCAAACGCAAGCATTTGCGGAAGCGCACATTGCGCTTCGCCAAGCCTCTCGCCCATGTTTTTATTTCGTCAATCATAGTCCATATACGTTCTCGTTATCATTAATAATATCGCAATTAGTGTCTGTTGTCGAGATAGAAGAAATCCGCCACCCGGTGCTTAGGGTCGAACAGGTTGTTGTATTCGAGCATGAAATACTCGTGCAGCAGCTTGTCCTGCGGTGTGGAAGCCTCCGCTTGGTTCTTGTTCGGGTTTGCGTGCGGATCGCGCTGTATCTTGTCCTCCGTGTTGTAGAAGGCGCCGTTCCTATCATAGTGGCCAAATGCCGTGATACACGGTACTTCCTCGAAAAGGCCGAGCAGATACTTGTTGTACGCGGTCATTTCTATCCCTCCCGCCTGGAGCGTAAGGGACGACAGATAGTTCATGCTCACACGCTCTATCGTCTTTTCCTCTATATCGAAATTAGCCCAGATAAAGAACGGTACACGGTATCGCTTCATCAGGTCCTCCGACGAAAGCTTGCCCATCGGAGCACCGAGCACCCTTTCATAAAACGGCACGGGAAGGGTAGCCTGATGGTCGCCAAAGAACACGATTATCGTCGGGTCGCCGGTATTCCTGAAATACTCGACAAGCTCCCCCGTAGCCCGGTCACTCTCGTGCATCAATGACATGACCTTCCCTATTTCGTTATGCTCTCCTATCTCGGATGAAGTCAACTCACCCAACGGAGTGATGGTGGGGGTGAAGTTCTTGTAATCGTTCCTGTAGTTCCCATGGTTCTGCATCGTTATCGTCCATAGGAATACGGGCGCATCCGACTTTTTCTTATACTTCTCGTACAGAGATATGAGCTTACCGTAATCGGACTCATCCGATATATACTTCCTTACCATCCGGGGGTCTTTGAAGTCGGTTTCGTCCAGGTATTTGTCGAACCCCAGCATCTCGTAAGCCCTCGGCCTGCTGTACCCGTTTCTGTCGAACGGGTGAACGGCCACATTGCCCTGGTAACCCTGGTCCTTCAGAGTGCTCACGAGCGACGGCTGCGGAGATTTTATGTATAGCTGATAGGGGCTCGCGTTGACAGGGACAAAGGCGAGCGAATTGCCGGTGAAAAACTCGAACTCCGAGTTGGCGGTGCCGCCCCCAAGCCCGGACGAGTAGGCCCATCCCTTGATCGTATCCTCCGTAAGGCTGTCATAAAAGGGCAGCATCGGCTCGTTCGTCTCTATGTGCTCGCCGATATTTGCAACATCGGTGAAACTTTCGTTCATGATGGTGATCACATTGGGCTTTTTGGCCCTCTCCGAGCCAGGGTAAGCCTTGTCGACCTTCTCAGCTATCCCAGCCGTTAGCTTCTGAACGGAGTCCGCAGAATAGCCTTTGGGTTTGTCCACGATGCTGATCTTCGCGCTGCGAATCAAGGAGAGAAGGCTCCCGTTCCTGTTGTACCCCTTTATCATCGGGTCGAATGTGCTCACCTTGATCCCTGCTACACCGTGCCTCCAGGCATAGTGGTCCGAAAGAACAAGCAAGTTGATGAGGCCGAGCCATCCTACGCAAAATACCGCGACAAGCGCCACACGAGCCTTCCGCCCGAAACGCTTACCTATCCTTAGCTTGCTCGTAACAACGCATATTGAGAAGATCGCCACGGCAAATATATACCCGCGGAAATCCAGGTCGTAGGTGAAATCCCCCAGCATCTCCGCGCCCGTGCCGAAGTTGGACAAGTCGGAAAAAATCAGGGGGCTGCCACGAAATATATTCGCGAAGTAGGCGATATATCCAAAAGTGCAGACAATCCCTGTGCCGACGAAAAGGCCCGTCCTTATCGCTCCCGTAGCAATAGTTCCAATGAAACACAGGAGATATATGATTGCCATGTTTAATAGGATTTTGAACAAAGCTAAATCGAAAGCGTGCGTATGGAACAGATACTCCAGAGCAAAGAACGTCGCCAAGGGTACGGCAAAGCAGCAAACTATCGTGAATATCCTGTTCCACTTCTCGTTCAGGACGTTTGGGACGACGGAAATGACGGCAACGAGAGCCAGGATGAACATCGTCCCCCCGGCCTTCCTTATCGCGAACCACGGCGTACCGTCGCTGTAGTGGTTAGTGTAGTAGTCAGGATGCATCCAGTATATCACCGCGAATACGGCGATGGCGCACAGGAACGCAATACGCAGAATCAACGACCACCGGCGCTGCGGCCATCCGTCCAGAAATAACTCTTTGATACTTTTATTTTTGAATCCCTTTGCGAATATACTTACTCTATCAAGCACAAACATTCTTCTCTCCAGGCGCCAATTATATCATGTCAAATCCACCGCCGCAACAATACCGAATTGGAAATTTTGATGATAGGAAAACAGCCGCTTCTATTACAAAAGTGGGAAGCGGTACAGTCTATCGCCAGAAACTAGCGCTTAACCCGCGCCCTGCTAAGGAGAAGGTTTCGCGATAAGTTCAACCTCGTAGCCAAGGGACTTTATTTTATCTCCGCAACAGCAACGCGCCTCTTTTCTTCGCTCGATTTGATGGCTGCTTCAAGCACGCGGATGCACGCTACTCCGTCGTTCAGGTTCGGCGTAAGTACGCCACCGTCCGAAATCGCGTTCAGAAAATCCACCGCCGCGTGGAAGAACGTATTTTCGTAACCGATGATATGCCCTGGACCCCACCAGTTTCCCGCATAGGGATGATTCCCTGTCGTGACGCTTATAGTCTTAAAACCCTGTTCGGCGGCAGGACGCGTGGCGTCAAAAAACTCCAGCTCGTTCATCCTTTCGAAGTTCCATCTGAGAGATCCCTTATTCCCATAAATCTCAAGCTCATTGCAATTCTTACGGCCCGTGGCAAAACGCGTCGAATTGAAACTACCCAGGGTACCACGTTCGAACTCCGCGATTATAAAGCTCGCGTCGTCGATATCGACGGGACCTTTCTCCTCGCTCACCTCGTCGCCAGATGTGAAAGTCGCGGCGCGCTTGCCCGGTAGCGGACGTTCCGTAACAAAGGTCTTTTGGACGGCCGTAACTGCGTCTATCTCTCCTACGAGATAGCGCGCAAGGTCTACCGAATGTGAGTTCAGATCGTAGAGCGGGCCACCGCCGGCCAGCTCCTTCTTGAAATGCCATGTGAGCGGGAAGTTAGGATCCACCACCCAATCCTGCAGGTAAGTGCCGCGCCAATGAAAGATATCTCCGATGCGCCCGTCATCGATCAGATGTTTTGCGTAGGTGACGGCGGGAACGCGGCGGTAATTGTGGTTGAGGTAATGCACGACGCCGGCTTTCTCTGCGGCCTCGGCCATCGCTTTTGCCTGGGCATAGGTCACGGCCGCCGGTTTTTCGCAGAATATATGCTTGCCCGCTTCGGCGGCGGCAACAGCGATCTCACTATGCATAAATGTAGGGGCGGATATGTCGATGACATCGATGTCGTCGCGTTCTATGATGGTTCGCCAATCGTCCGTGACTGTCTCCCAGCCCCATTTTTCAGTAAATTCCCGCGTAAGGTCGGGATTCCTGCTGAAACAGACTTTCAACACCGGATCGAAGTCCGTATCAAATACGCGGCTCACGTTGAGCCACGCAAGACTGTGCGCCCGCCCCATGAATCCCGTCCCAATGAGACCGATGTTGATTTTTTTCTTTGCCATTATGTCATTCATCCTTTCTATATATTGCTACGGTAGCCGGTTCAGCTTACCGCATCGCGAATACGTTTCATTTCTTTGACGCTGATGCTGACGGCCTCATCTTCATATCCTGTCCAATCGGTATGCGGATGGTCGATTTCGACTGCGAGGAAGCCTTGGTAGTCCGCTTTCGCGAGGTATCCCGCGAGTTTCATATTGTCGACGAGCCCTTGCCCCACAGGGACACCCGCAAAGAAGAACCACTCTCGCGGATCGACATTTGGATCGACGTTCAGGTCTTTGCAGTGGGTCGCAAACACATAAGGGGCCAGCTTTTCCATGCCCGCGACGGGGTTGTCAAGCAGGCGTAGAAAATTCCCCGTATCGAAGTTGACTCCGAAATTCGGGTCGTCGACCATTTCAAGAAGCTGGAGTATCTCGTCCGACGTGAAATCGATATGATTCTCAACCGCAAGCTTC
Source organism: Eubacteriales Family XIII. Incertae Sedis bacterium (assembly GCA_031277015.1). Taxonomy (GTDB): domain Bacteria; phylum Bacillota; class Clostridia; order Peptostreptococcales; family Anaerovoracaceae; genus JAIRPC01. The sequence continues at coordinate 11,340 of JAISLZ010000089.1, forward strand.
ACATTGTTGTCGTTGGCTATCGCCATGCACTCCTTGAACTGGGCGGCCAGCCTCTCAAGCTGTTCCTTATGATCCTCGTGGCGGAACATGAGGCTCGAGCCCGTCACGCGCATAACGTCCGCCCCGATCAGCTGGGCGCGAGGTATGAGAGACTTGACTTCCTCGAACGCCTTGGGATTCAGACCGCGCTCAAGACCGTCGGGATGCCCCCACGCAAACACGCGGTCAAATCCATATTCATCGAGCTGCGGCCCAAGCTCTTTCAGATAGCCGGGCTCCAGGCTCGGAAGGAAACATGTCTCCAGCGACACGGCCTCCGCGCCTATCTCATACGCCCTTTTGAGAAAGTCCTCGATGGTCATATCCTTATCCGGCGCCCTCTGGTCGGGATACACTTCCCCAAAGAACCGGTGATAACAATAACTGTCAATACCCACTTTCATTTTCACTTTCTTTACCTCCCTTGGCTGCTTTTTATCATTATAGAGAAACGAGTTCAAATCCGAAAGTTTTTGCCAGTTGCGTGAGGGCGGGCTTTTGGTTGCCTGTCACTATGAGCGCGTGGTGCGAACACAGATGCTCCATGATCCTGTGCCCGTCCTTCCAGCGGATCAACGCGCCGTTACGGCAATCCGAGCCCGGGTACTGCACATAGTCTTCGATCTCCGCTTCGATAACGGAGAATCGCTTCAGGTCGGGATATATCTTCGCTAGCGTGACCGGTCCCTTGGCAAATTCACAGTCGATCACGTGGGCGTCGTCGTCCACAATCTCGAGCACCTTGGGGCGCATCACCCACTTTGAGCAGAAACCCCGCGGCGCGAAACCGTAGTAACCACAGTGCACTCCGAGGGCATGATTATCCGGGTCATCGATGTCGGGGAACTTGTCGATCTTCTCATGCGCAAGCGCCGCCATGCCCACGAGAAACGGGTACAGGTTCGTCATCATCACGGGCTGCACGAGCGACCTATAAAGGATGAATGTGCTGATCATTGTGAGAGTATCGCCTTCGCACGCAAATATGATGCCGTCCCTCTCAAACAGTTCGTTCCACGCGAGGCAAGGCGTAGTCCCGGAATTGAACGATTCATTCAGGCAGTTCGCGCCGACGCCCTCCACTCCCCCCAGTTCCTCGATCACTTCCTTTACTGCGATGTAGAGCTTCACGGCTTTCAGGAAAGATACGTCGGTCAGTTCCTGGTCTTTCGGCACGTTCCAATCCCGGCAGACCTCACGCGCCATGTCGTCTGAAATGCCGGCCGCCTTCTCGTTGAGTTCCCTGTAGCTGCGGTATATGAGCTTGACGCCGAAGGTGTCCTCAAGGCGTTCCGTACATTCCCGCTCCCACCAGAAGAAGCGCTTGAAGATGTATGCCTGCATACCCTCACCCGGGCTATCCTGAAACATCAGGAACTTGGCTCCGTCCTTCATGGCCTTCTTCGCGGCGATAGAACGGATGACCACCTTCGCCAGCTCTGTCGTATAGGGAGAGAACACCGTAAGTCCCTTTTCCCTCAGGTAAGTGACGATCTCCCAATCCCACATCTCGACCGTGCCGAACTTCGATGTGAGCGCGATCATCGGCAGGCCGTAAGCCGCCAATTTGTCGCGGTCGCCGAAGGCCGCCCCGATCAGCTGAGGGAAAACTATGGCATCCGCATCCGGTATCGGGTCACCGACAGCGGCAACTTTAAGTATCTCGGCAACATCACCGTACATTCCCTTCAAATTCTCTACCTGGGTATTAAATTCCCCTATTTCTCTTTCATTGGCCGCCTTGAAATACAGCGGTATCAACCTCGCTTTTTGCATAGTTGTCTCACATTCTCCCTCCGGATTTCACGCACGCTACAGCTCATCTTTTGTTTACTAGCGTTTGCTTTCATTTGCTTTTATTATATAACTTCACCGCGCCATGTCAAGGAATATAAAAAGATATAGCCCGATATCAGCCTATATGTAACATCTCAGATATGGGGCAACGGCTTAACAATTCTCGCGAGGGCGCGGGCGGGGTTCTCCACGAATATCTTTTGGATATGCGCAGCGTCCGCACCGGAGCTTTGCAGGAAGGGGATGAAATCCGTCTTCATGTACTCTAGGCCGGGCGCCCCTCCGTAGCCGCGCAGGCGCATGCGCGTGACGTCGAGCGACATCAGGATACGGTCAGCGAAGCCCGCCTCCAGCATCTCCATGATGACGCGCACCTCGTCTTCCTGCGTATGGTACTTAGGTCTCGCGACGGTGTCGTACTCGAGGTACGCGCCGCCGCGTGCGAGCTCCTTGTGCAGCGATATGTCACCTGCCGCCCTGTCCAGGTGGCAGTATATTGTCCGCTCCGGGCGGACGCCGCGCGCGTCGAGGAAGCGCGCGAGGCGCAGTGGGCCGGCGCCTTCATCCACATGGATCAGGATCGCGGTTCCGGTCACGGCTGACACCCTTGCTACGGCGCCGAATAATTTTGAGTGAAGATCGGTAAAATCCGGCTCGAGGGCAGCCTTGATGACACCCGCGCGTATTTCGGTGCGCCGCATGGCGCCTGACACAAAAAGGTCCGTCCACGCCGTGATGCCGCTCGCTGTGCTGCCGTTCACAGGGTAGAACGGAGCAGCGTACATGCCTTCATCGATCTCACCGGTGAACACACCCGCCATTTCATCCTCGCTCTGGTCCAGGAAGGGATTGCCTTCACCATAGTAGAACAACTTGTGGAAACCCGTGGACGCGACCACATGGATGCCGCAATCTTCGGAGATGCGTAACAAGGCCTCAGCATCTCTGCCCGTGAACAAGGGTTGAGCGTCGACGATGGCGGAGCCACCCGCGTCCCTGAAAGCTATAGCGTCCGTTTCCGTCCTACATATATCATCGATCAAAAGCTGGGGATAGCGATCTGCGGCGGGGCCGGGCGCGATAAACAGGTGCTCATGCGGCTGGCAGAATCCGAGCGCCGCGGGGTCGATATCCCCTCTTACCGTCGTGATGTGTCCGCTCATATGAATCTCTGCGATAACGCCATCATACCGGCGTCATCTGAGCGACTTTATCACATGCACGGATTCACGACAGGCTTCCGTGATATCGGCAAAATTCCTGGCTCGTATGTCATTGCGGGGGCAGAGCCATCCGCCTCCGACAGCCGCGATCTGTGGGATGACGAAGTCCCCCAGGTTGCCCAGGTCCACTCCACCCGTAGGGATGAACCGTACACCGGGGAACGGCCCCGACAGGGCTTTGATTGCCTTCACTCCGCCGTATACATTCGCGGGAAAGAACTTGACGACGCTTAGACCGAGGCCTATCGCGACGGTGATCTCCGTCGGAGTGACACAGCCCGGATAGACTGGCACGCCTTCCTCCAGGCACCACGAGACGATCTTAGGGTCGAGCCCGGGCGATACCACGAACCGCGCGCCGCGGCGCACGGCCTCCTTCGCCGCGTCAAGCGACAACACGGTGCCGGCGCCGACGATCACGTCAGCGGCGCTCTCCGAGACGGACGCGATGGCGTCCTGCCCTGCCTCCGTCCTCAGCGTTATCTCCATGACGCCCACGCCGCCAGCCTTCAGGGCTTCCGCTGTGTGGACAGCGTCTGACGCGTCGTCGATGACCACGACAGGGACGAGCCCGATGCTTTCGATCCTGCCCTCTATGTCATTGCCCATATTCACATCCATCCTTCACTCGGCCTTCCATTTCGGGTTGTCGATCAACTCGTAACCGCCGCTGGCCTTTTCTACTACAAGCTTGCGGTAGCCCTTCGTCTCTATCGTGCCATAGTCATGGCCGGCATCGCCACGGAAGGCAAAGAACGTGACGAGCGGGCTGCTGCCCGTATTCACGCTCCTGTGTGCGTAACGCTGCGGTACGTAGACAGAGACACCCGGCTTGAACTCCTCGAAAGAGACATCCCCCTCGGGGTTCTCGAATATCATGCCGCCTTCTCCCGACAGGCAGAAATACACCTCGGCGGTCTCGAGCACGGTATGGAAATGCCCCTTGGTCATGTAGAACTCCCTGCCCACCTTGCCCGGGTACGTGATAGAGGTCCCGAACGCGATATCCCCGGGGAGTTCCGGCACACCCAGCTCGTAGAACTCGTATATCAGCGGATCTCCACCCTTTAGCAGCTCGGTAGCGGCCGCGTCATCATAGAACATTCCCGCGACCTTTGAAAGATACCTCTTTGAACTCTCCGCCGTTCCCGAAAGCCCGGTAACGAGCGAAAAATCCACGGTGAAACTCCTTGTCCAGTCAAAATTATTAGCCATCTTACTCTCCTGTTCTCTCTCTGCTTACTGCTACGGACCGCACTATATATCCCGGGCAATCGCGCTGAGCTCCTCAAGCCGCTTGCCCTTGATCTCTACGTGAAACACTTCAGCTATCACCTGCGTCCAGCCATGGATGAAATAGTTCCATCCGTCCTCAACGCGGAGGTCCTTCGCCCCGGCCTGACGTTCGGCCTGCTCCTTGAAGATAAGGTCTCCCCTGTAATTTATCTCCCAGACGAGGGAATGCATCGGATAGTCAACCGAGTCAGTAGTGGGGGAACCCGGCGCATCCTTGCCGAGCCCCGTCGCGTTGACGATAAGCGAATAAGGAGGAAGAAAAGATACCAGCCTATCGTTGTCCGTGGGGACGGGCCCGTGCACAAAGCGCATGTCTATCTTAGGATTGAGGCCCGCAAGGATTTGCTTCGCGGACTCAAGCCTCGGGACACTACGGTTCGCGATAGTGATCGCCTTTGGCACATTGTCCCCCCACTTCTCCTGACCGAAATATATGGACATGGCGAGTGAGCTACCTCCCGCTCCCAGGAGCAGGACTTCCCCGCCGTGTTCCTTAAAGTAGTTTGCGGGTACGAAACTCTCGATGGCGAGGCCACTGGAGATCGGATCCTTCGCGTGCGCACGGAACTCTCCGCCGCCTTTCGAAAGGCTCGACACTTCTTCAAGCTTCTCCGCAAACGGGTCTATATAGTCGAACATATCCCTGCACGCGCTAAACAGGTCCAGCTTGTGCGTCGTGACGAGAGCCCCTTCGGAGAGAGGATCGTCTTTAAGGAACTGAGTGACCCTGCGGTAGTCCTCCGCAGGGGCATGGAGAGGCAGGTCTATGCCCTTGATCTCCACGTCACCGAGGCCGAGAGCTTCGGCCCATTTCGGGAACACCTTCATGATAGACGATTTAGTGGTCGTCACTCCGATGAAGTATAGCGTCGGTTTTGTTGCGGGTGTGAAATCAAACATATTTTCCTTTCCTCCTGATCCTTATATTCGTCATTGAACGCCCGGCCTAAAGACCGAGATCGCTTATTAGGTTGTGTGCGGACATCATACCCATGTTATCCGCCGCCCCTTTCGTGGACGCGGCGCAGTGAGATCCCATCACCACGTTATCAAGCCCGTACCATCTGTCATCCTCCGGCGGTTCATGGGCAAACACATCCAGGCCGGCGCCGCCGATCCTGCGCGCCTCGAGCGCATCAAGCAGGGCGTCCTCGTCGATGAGCCCCCCGCGCGCCGTGTTAACTATAAAGGCGTCCGGCTTCATGAGCGCGATCCTGCGGGCGTCGATGATATGCCGTGTCCCATCCAGCAGGGGGACGTGCAGGCTGATGAAATCGCATGTACGGCATATGTCGTCCACATCCGCGTATTTCACGCCAGCGGCCTCCGCGTAGCCTTTGTTCCAATATACGTCATAGGCGAGCACATCCATGCCGAAGCCCTTCGCACGGCTGACGACGTTCCTGCCTATCGCGCCGAGCCCGACAAGCCCAAGCGTCTTCCGCGCCACATCGGACGTAGTCACCTTCGTCCAGTCGCGCCGCCTGCAATTTGAGTCTATCAAAATCACCTTACGGGAAAGCGCGAGCATGAGCGCAAATGCGTAGTCTGCGACGGCATCGCTGTTTGCGCCAACGGTCTTTGAAACCTTGATGCCCTTGCTCTCGCAGTACTCGAGGTCTATGTTGTCCGTACCGACACCGTATTTAGCAACAGCCTTCAGTCCCGGTGCTGCGGACATCACGTCAGCCGTGAGCGGGTCCACTCCGACGATGACTCCGTTCGCTCCGGCGATAGCGGACTTAACCGCGCCCTCATCCATGATCCCGCCCGTATCGTTGCGAATGATATCCAGCCCCTTACCCTCAAGCAGCCTGAACGGGGCATCATCGTGTTTTCCAAATGATCTCGGCGTTATCAATACTTTCATCTACTGTTCTTCCTGTTCTTCTATTGCAAATACTCCGCAAATGCGGCAGGCATGGCCTCACACCATGATAAGTTCCAGGTCCTCGGCCGAGGCCATGATCATCTCAGCGGCTTTCTCACCGATACCGGAATCCGTTATGAACACATCTATATCCTCCGGTGTGGCAAAGGTATAGAAAGCGATGCGGCCTATCTTGTCGCTGTCCATCAGCATGAAACTTTTCAGCGATATCTCGCGGAAGCGTTTCTTGATCTCCGCATGCTCTATGCTCGGCGTCGAGAAGCCTCTGTCGAAGGTGAAGGCGTTGGCGGCGAGGAATGCCTTGTCGACGTTTATGTCATTCAGCGCCTCAATGGCCTTCACTCCGACCGTGCAATGAAAGCCCCTGCGTAGCGCTCCACCAATCAGTATCACCCTGTGCCCGGTCCTTTCCTCAAGCAGCGCCGCTATGCTGATGTCGTTCGTGACGATGGTGAGCCCGCTCCTCTCCGCAAGCGTATCGGCAAACTCGTAGGTCGTAGTGCCTGTGTCGATCGCGATCGAATCACCGTCCTCAACGTGTTTCAGCGCCTCCTCCGCAATTCGCCTTTTTTCTTCCCGGCTAGATATCTCCTTCTGGGCGGTATTGAGCTCGAGCCCGGCCTTGCCGGTCGGGATAGCGCCACCGTGCGTGCGCACGAGCAAACCGGCCTTTTCGAGCTCGCGCAGGTCGGTGCGTATGGTCGCATGCGAAACGTCGAAGGATTCGCTGAGATCCTGGACAAGGACCTTGGACGCTTCTTCTAATTTTTTCAATATAAGGCTCTTGCGTTCTTCCGCAAAGAGCTGCCCTGACGCGATCCCTTTTTCTTTTTCCATTTCCATCACTATTTCATCATCCCATGGCCTGTAGCCCCAACAACCTTTCGTATGTGTCGTGCAACGCTCCGTACAGCCCCTCGAATATGTCCTTGCGCTCATCGTATTCGTGGCGCGACGACACGTCGGGGGCCGTACTTCCGTGATAGTCGTCGGGGCGTACTGTAAGCGAAGCGATGTCGTCGGTCATACCGACGCCGTAGCCCGCTATGCTGTAGCAGGCGCGCAACGCGGTGTCCGCCACGGCTCCTGTGCTGACAGGTATACCCAGCACATCAGCCTTTATTTTCGTGAACAGCTCGCTGACCGAACCGCCGCCTATGCTCAGTATCCGCTCATAAGACTGTCCCGGCACAAGCTCGTCTATTATGCCTTTATATATCGCGTATTCGTACGCAATCCCCTCCATGATAGCGCGAAACAGATGCCCCTTGCCATGTATCCATTGAAGACCGATATAGCTGCCGCGTACGAGCGTGTCATTGGGGCAGACGCGCCCGGAGAACTGCGGCACGAAAAGCAGGTTCTCACTGCCGGGCCTTACCCCTGCCGCCAGGGAGTCCAGTTCCGCATATGTCGCCGTCTTCCCCAGGACATCGTCGCGAAACCATTTAAGGCACATGCCGCCACCGTTGATGTAAGCCATCGGTGTATACAGACCCTCGACCACGGATGGCGCGAACATGATCGTCTTGTGCTTCGTGTCGGGCACAAATTCCCCCACAGCGCAAGCCAGTACCGAAGCTGTGCCCGCAACATCGAACATCAGCCCCGGTTTCGTGACACCCGCACCAAAGCTCGACGCGGCCGTATCACCGCAACCCGCGACCAGGGGCGTGCCCTCCACCAGTCCGCAACGCTCCGCCATCTCGGCGGCAAGCCCTCCGACTATATCCGACGGGCGCACGATGCGCGGAAATTTCGACGCGTCCACTCCAAGCGCTTCCGTCAATTCCTCCGACCAGACCCTATGCGCGGTATCGGCAAAACCGGAAAAATGCAGATACGTATGGTCATAGAAAGCGCCATCACCACCCAGTCCGGCAAGGCGCATCGTACAATAGGCAGCCGGCTGGACGAACTTATGTATCTTTTCATAGGCTTCAGGATGATTTTCCTTCCACCACATGATCTTAGGACCGGCCGTGTATGAAATAGGGCTTCCCGTAATCCCGATCACCCGTTCCTCGCCGTAATCGAGGAAGGCCCGCCGTGCGCTCCCGCAACGCGTATCGAGCCAACTGTCGTATGGGATGGCGGCCATCCCAGCACGATTCACTCCCATCACTCCCGCCATCTGCCCGTCTATGCAGATGCCCTCCACATCGGAAGCGTTGACGCCGGAAGCCCCCATCACATCCCCTATGGCGCCGATTACGGATGCGAGCATCTCCTCGGGATTTTGAATGATAGCGCCTTCTTCGGGATATATGAGATTCGTCTCGCACGCGGACTCCGCACGCATGACGCCATGCTCGTCCGCGATGCCCGCCTTCGTCGACTGAGTTCCCAGATCCACCCCGATAAGATACTTCATTATGTAAACCTCACCAAACTACCCCCATTTTAATCGAAGACGACGGCCTGTTTGAGCCCTTGTTGCGCCGCCGCGCTGTCGAACGCCTTCTGCACGTCCTCAAGACTATATCTATCGGTAACGAGCGGATCGATATCAACGAGCCCTTTTGAGATGAAGTCAAGCGTCTTCCTGTAATGTTCGTGGCTGGAACGTGTCGTACCCGACACCTGAAGTTGCTTGTAGTGTATCTGGTTCGTATCGAGCTTTGCGTCCTTTCCGGACGGCAGGCCTCCGAAGAAGTTTACCCTGCCGTTCAGCCCCGCGTAATCAAAAGCAGCTTCCTGCACCGCGGGTACGCTACACGCGGTGATGACGACGTCCGCGCCCCGTCCGTTCGTTTCCCTGTCTACAACCTCCTTCAGGCCTTCAGAGACGATAATGATGCGAGGGTCTATGGCCTTGCATCCCCGTAGCCTATCCTCCGAAAGGTCGTTCAGCAGCACCTTCGATGCGCCCGCCATGAGCGCCAGCTTTGCATGCATCATGCCTATGGCGCCCGCGCCGATGATGAGCACTACATCACCGGGGTTCACGCCGTAACGCTCAAACGAATTGTACACGCAGGCGAACGCCTCGTTGGCGGCCCCTGCCTCAAAACTCACTCCGTCTGGAAGCGGCGTGACGTTGCCGTTCACGATGGCCCTGGCGGGGATCTTGACAAACTCCGCGAACGCCCCATCGATATGGATGCCGAACGCCTCAAGCTCCTCGCAGTGATGGCTGCCTCCCGACACGCACGCGTCACACACACCGCAACCTATATTCGGAGCGACGCTGACACGCTCGCCGACTTCGTAACCTTTAACGTCCTTGCCGACCTTATCTATCGTCCCGGCAAATTCGTGACACAGAGTGAGGGGATGTCCCTCGTCTACCCCTGTAGCGCCATTGGCGTACATGCGCAGATCAGTACCACAGACCGTAGCCGCGCGCACGCGCACGCGCATCTCGTCATCGCCTATTTCGGGGACGGGGACGTCTTCCACCCTCAAATCATTTTTTCCGTAAAGTCTTGCAGCTTTCATATTTTGCCTCCAGCGGGATGCGGAAAGTTTTCGCGCTTATCCCTCTATGACTTCATTCCTACCACAATTATCATTATATTGCAATCACAATTCCACTACGCGTTTTTCCGTGATCGACATGTTGCCGGCATTCACGACGCGCACGGCCATAAGGCCGTCATGACCCGTTACTTCCGGCTCCTTCCCCTCAAGGATGCACTCCGTGAACGAGATGTCCTCGGCGAGATAGGCCGGCTCGAACAGCTGTCGCCAGCTGCGCACCAACGGATAGGAGCCCGAATTGCCTTCTGCCGTGCACGTGACGACCGACTCGTCGTTCAGCCTGCCTATGAACACGCAACCCCTCGTACCGAGCACCTCGGTGCGGGCGTCATATCCGTAGGCCACGCCCTGCGCGCCGTCGATCATTCCCTGCATGCCGTTGTCGAAGGTAGCCGCCACTACAACATTGTCATAGAAATCCGGCCAGTCGGCCTTCGCGTCAGGAGAACGGTAGTTGCCGCCGGTCGCGTATACGGTCTTGAACTCGCCGCCCGTGAACCAACGCAGGGTGTCTATGTCGTGGCTGTTCACCTCCGCGAGGGGCCCGTTGGATTTCCTTATGTCATACATCCACGGCTGGGGCACGGACGGCCCCCTGGTATTCGAGCGCACCATGACGACGTCCCCTATCGCGCCCGACATTACCGTCTCCTTGGCCTTCCGGAACCCGGCGTCAAAGCGGCGCATGAAACCGATCTGAAGCTTCGTCCCGGCCGATTCCGCCGCGGAGACCATATCCCGGCATTCATCCTCCGTCATCGCCATCGGCTTCTCGCAGAGCACATGTTTGCCGGCAGCCGCCGCGCCGATGACGATATCTCTGTGGAACGCCGTGGGCGACACCACTACGAGGGCGTCCACCTCATCATCGCTCAGCGCGTCCCTGTAATCCTCATATGCCTTGTCTATCTCCAGCGCCCCTTTCGCATGGCTACGCGCCTCCGGCACAGGGTCCGCCACGGCGACCAGACGTGCGCCGGGAACATTTTTCCGGAAATTGACAGCATGGATCATGCCCGCCCTGCCGGCGCCCACGACCGCCACACCTATTTGTTTGTCAGACACAGACACTTTCTCTCCTTTTCGTTTGATAAGCTTTGCTTTCGTTTTATTTTATTTACTTTCATTTTACAACTATCATCTGGACGTGTCAAGCGCACATGAGGAAAATAAACACCCGGGCGCAGTCCCTCGATATGAGCGCCCGGGTGTTTAGCCTGACGGGGATTTGCTTCAGTTCAACTTGCCCCTGCTCCTGAGCAGCAGCACCGCCGCTATGATGATGCCGCCCTTCACAGCGTTGACGAGGTACACGTCCATCCCCATGATCGTCAGCACGTTGTTGATCATGCCGAGTATGATGATGCCGAACAGCACGTTGACAAAATTGCCTTTGCCGCCCTCCATGGCTATGCCGCCTACGACAGCCATCGCTATCGTGTTCAGGTCATATCCGAGGCCGGATGAGGAGGAGTTCATCGAGTTCATGCGCGAGCCCTCCACTACGGCCGCTATAGCGACGGTGAGGCCGAGAAGCGCGAACGCCTGTATCTTGATCATATCCGTATTGATACCGGACAGCCTTGTCGCTTGCGCGTTGGAGCCGACGGCGAATATTCTCCTACCCAGGACCGTATATCTCGATATGTACAGATAGACCGCGAATACGATGAAGAAATAAATGACAGGCATGGGCACGATGCCGAGATTCGTGTTCGATATCTTCTGAAATACCTTCGTGCTGATATTGATGCCCCCCGACTGCAGCTCGAATATGGACAAACTGCGATAAATATAACTGAGGCCGAGCGTGATGATGAATGAAGGCACGACGCCCTTCGTTACGATAAACCCACAAAACATCGAGAGCGCTACGGACATCACCATAGCGACGACGATACCCACGGCGATGGCCGCGTACGGCCCTATGCTCGGTTCGAGCCCGTTTATAACATTGAAAGAAGCTATGCCGACGAACACCATCTGCGCCCCGACAGATAGGTCGATGTTACCCGATATAATCACGAAAGCCATGCCTAGCGCGATGATACCCATGACCGAGCTGGCACGTAGGATATTGACCATATTCTGTATATTAAGAAAATGGGTTGGCTCACCAAACTTGATGGTGCAGGCAATCGTAGCGCATACGAATACGCCTATCGTTATCAGCACTATCATGTATTCATGCGCAAACCTGCTGAACGCGCTCGGCGTCCTGGCCGCACTGCTTGTTGTACCCATACCTAATCCTTCCCTCCCGTCAGTTCAAGTGTCCGCTTAGTTCAAATGTCCGCCTGTTGATAGAATCATTATAGACTCTTCCGAAAAATTGTTTCTGTCAAGCTCTCCTTGCAGGTTCCCATGGTACATGACGAGAAGCCTGTCGCATATGCGCGCAGCCTCAGCCGCCTCCCCCGTAGTCACGATGATGCCCATACCGAGCCCGGCGAGTTCCATTACTATGTTGTAGATTTCGTTCTTCGCGCCTACATCGACGCCCTGCGTAGGGTTGCACAGTAGCATTACGTCCGGCTTGGCTATGAGCCACTTGGCGAGGACGACCTTCTGCTGGTTGCCCCCGGACAGGCTGCCTATGAGGTTGTGCAGATCCTGTACCTTGATATTAAGACGTTCTTTGTATAATGTCGCTGTTTCATATTCCTTGCTTTTGATCAGCGTGGGGCCCCTTCGGTAATCGGGCAAGGTGACTATGGTCATGTTGCCCGCCACTGTTAGGTCCTTGATGATCGCGTTTTCCTTCCTGTTTGCCGGGAGCATGCCTATGCCAAACTTTCGCGCCGCCGCCGGCTGTTTCGGATTGATCCGCTTGCCACGCAGTTCCATAGTACCCGAAGTGTACCTGATATCGCCGAAGATGGCCCTGGCAAGTTCCTCCTTGCCATCTCCGAGCAACCCCGTGATGCCAAGTATCTCCCCCCGGTGAAGATCAAAGCTGATCTCGTTGACGTGACCCGGTACGTGCAAATCCTTGACGCTGAGCAGGATGTCCCCCTCCTTGCGCTCCTTGTACACCTCGACATTGATAACGTCGCGGCCGACCATCATGCGCGCTATGTCGGCCTGGTCGACAGGCCTTCCCTCCGGCGTTTTTGTCGCCTGCGTGCCTATCACCTCCCCGTTGCGAAGCACGGTGAACGTATCGCAAAATTCCACTACCTCCTTGAGTTTGTGTGAAATGAAGATAATAGTGACGCCATGCTGTTCCGTGAGGTTCTTCATGACCCTGAATACATTCTCCACCTCGTGCTGCGTCAGCGAGGTAGTGGGCTCGTCCATGATGACGAGCTTCGCGTTGAACAGGACGGACTTCGCGATCTCTATGATCTGTTTGTAGGTGGCCTGAAGATCGCGTACCATCACCGTAGGATCCACCTCTACGTCGATCCTTTCAAATATCTCTACCGTGCGGCGGATCATCTCCGCTTTGTTGAGCTTGCCGAACTTGCCCTTGAGCTCATGCCCGAGAAACAGGTTCTCGTACACGGTGAGGTCATTGACCACGTTGAGCTCCTGGTGGACGAAAGCTATGCCCTTCGCCAACGCTTCGGCAGGGGTATGGAACTCCACCTTTTCCCCGAACAGCTCGATCTCCCCCTTGTCACGTGGTATGACGCCGCCGAGTATGTTCATGAGCGTGGACTTCCCCGCGCCGTTCTCCCCGATGAGCGCGTGTATCTCACCCTTCCCTACTGTGAAATCCACATCAATGAGCACCGGTACACCACCGAATGTCTTTGTGATATTGCTCATTGCCAAGGCGTTTTCCATATGCGCGTCCTCCGTTCTGATCCCCCCATCGTGCGGGCCGCCGCGTGGCGGCCCGCACATAGCCAAAGGATTGCTCTCTATTTAATAGGGGGCGTCCTCCGTGATGCCATTGTCTGCGAGGTACTGCTCATAGTTCGTCCTGTCGACATTGAGCGGCGGGATGATCGTTTTCTCCGGCACGGTCTCGCCGTTGATGAGCTTCTGCACTATGTCGAGGCAGTCGTTCATCATGTACGGCGCGTAGGTCTGCGAACAGACCCAGATGTCGGGATAGTCGTTCATGATGTTGAAGTAATCCTTCCATCCGCCGCCACCGGTGATGACCTTGACGTCCGTGCGGCCGGCTTCCTTGATGGCCTGCAAGATGCCCATGGACATCTCGTCGTCAGTGCTGTAGATCGCGTCGATCTGGGGGTTGGCCGTCAGGACGTCCTTCATTACGGGCAGCACCGTCTCGGGCGCGCCGTTGTCTGAAGCCCATGTGCCGATGACCTCGATGTTGTCGGTCTTGTCAAATACGGACATGGCCCCGTCAACGCGCTCCGTGAATATGGAGCCGTAGTTCGGGATGTTCATGATGGCGACCTTGCCGCCCTTGCCTTCGAGCTTCTCGATGATGTACTCCGCGCCTATGACGCCCATACCTTTGTTGTCGCCTGCAACGTAGTAGTCGGGCGTCGTGTCACCGAGCGTACGGTCGAAGTCGATGAGCGGGATGCCCGCATCCTTGACCTTCTGCGCGGCTACGGCGAGCTCATCATTCTCCGGGAAGAGGACGATGTACTTGCACCCCATATTGATGAGGTCGTCGATCTTGTTGGCCTGGTCGTTGGGGTCGTTGGACGTAACGAGCTGATAGTTGAGTCCCAGTTCGTCTGCCTTCTTCTTCGCAGTCCACTGCACGGCACCCACCCAGCCAGTCGGGTTGTTCGGGACGGAAATGCCTACGAGAGGTTTATCCGCGCTGTCGTCAGCCGCGGGCTCATCAGCCACGGGCTCGTCAGCCACGGGTTCCTCTGTGACGGGTTCTTCCGCCGGCTCCCCTCCGGAATTGCCGCAAGCTGTCGCCATCATGGTCAGCGAGAATGCGAGCGCGATACACAGCATGATCATAAGAATCTTTCTTTTCTTCATTTTCTTCCTCCTGAAAATTGTTCATCTACTACTCTAACTTAACTTTATCTCAAACCGAACCTTGCAGGCCGATAATAAGATCCCGGTGCACTCCAGTAAAGTATATTTTTGCTCTGCTTTCTGTCAATTTCCCCCGTATGCCATGCTACTGGCATATTTTAAGCGTTTTGCAGGCAATTAAGCAACACTTTACGCTAAATTTTTACTTCGCGTCCTTTCATACTACATACCCACTTCAAATGACTGCACTATTTCCATCGCGGATTCGGTATTGATGCCGAAGCGCTCAACGTTCATCTCGAGCAAAGCGTCAAATTCATACCTGGACCTGATGCCTCCGGCCGCCTTTATTTTGACATCGTTCCCCGTGACTGCTTTGAGCTTGCCTATGCGCTCCACATTCGCCCCGCCGGGGACCCACCCCGTACCGGTCTTGAGGAAGTCCGCGCCACTATCTATGACCAACTCCGCCGCCCTCAACATCTCGTCATCGGTCAGCACGTTGATCTCGATAATGACCTTCTTTGTAATGCTGTCCGGGACGTGAGCTATCACCCGATTCAGCTCGTCCAGCACGTAGTGGTAATCCCCGTCTTTGAACCTCCCCACGTTCATCACTATGTCCATCTCCTGCACCCCGTCGCGCGCGAGCAGCTCGGCCTCACGCAACTTCGTTTCAGTCCTGTGGCCCCCTCCGGGAAAGCCTACCGGGGCGCCGACGTATATATCGGGTGCGCTCGCGAGGAGCTCCGCGACGAGTGCGGTATAGGTCGGCAATGAGTGTACGTTTATAAAACCATACTCTTTGGCGACGCTCACGCACTCACGCACATCGCTTTCCGTATGACACGCCCTGACGGCGCTGATGTCTATGAGCCGCGCGGCTTCTTCACGAGTCATCACGCGCCCCTTCACAATACCGTGCGTTCGGTGATCTCAGGACTGACGAGCACCTTGACGAGCGACGCCCTCGTGACCGGATCATGTAGCTCGTGAAGCGCCTGTTCAAGTTCTTCAAGGGGCACGATCATCGAAATCATGGGAGTCGGGTCTATACGCCCGTATCGCAGGAGTTTGATCGCGTCGCCCCAGTCATTGCCTATGCCCGCACAGCTACCCGACACCTTCTTCTCATTCAGCACGAACTGGAAGGGGTCGACCTCCATGGTATCTCCCTCCGCGCAGATGCCGAACGACTCGAGCTTGCCTCCGCGGCGCAGCATTTTGAAAGCCTGCACGTAGGTCGCGGGCGTACCGACAGACTCGATGACGTAGTCTGCGCCGACGCCGTCCGTCAATCTGAACACCTCCGACACGACGTCAGGTGTCTTTTCGAAATTGATGATGTGGTCGGCGCACATCTCCCTGGCCATGGCTAGCCTCTTTTCGTTCCGACCTACGACGATGATCGGGCAGAGCCCCCTGAGCCTGGCCATAACGCCGTGTATCGTACCGAGGCCGGTACCGATGATGACGACGCTACCCGCAATCTCCGCGTCCATCTTCTTTGCGGCCTGTATGGTCGCCGTAAGCGGCTCAATGAAAGCGGCTTTCAGATCGTTCACCTCATCAGGCACCTTGTATATATTTTTCCAGGGCGCTTTGACGTACTCGGCAAAACCTCCGGGCATATCCTTCGTATGAATGCCGATCTGCTCGAAGCTCTCGCAGAGCAAGCCATCCCCTTTGCGGCAGAAATAGCACGTACCACAGGGTAGCGTGATATCTATCGCTACACGGTCGCCTACCTCAAGCCCACGGGCGTTCGCCCCTATTTCGGCGATCGTCCCGAACATCTCGTGCCCGGTCACGAGGGGCAGCCTCTCAGGTACATACTTGCCGGTATATATGCTGTAGTCCGAACCGCAGATGCCGCAGTATTTGATCTTGACAAGAACCTCGTCGTCCGTTATACGCGGGACCGGTATCTCCTGTAGTTCCATCCTGTTCGGCGCAAGCACAACCTGCGCCCTCATCATTTTTTCCATAATTTTCCTTTATCAGTTATCCGTTAACCGTTCACGAAGATACCGGCGCTTTCCCATCTATGAAAGGAAGCCTCAATATATAGACGCCATATCCCTCATTCACGCCGTAAACAGTTTGTCGTTCCGGCCCTCGTACGGGGCCTTTATCATAAGCGGGCCAAGGAACTCTATGGCCTTGTCGACCCCGTCCGCGCGGGACATCGTTACATCCTCATGTTCATATGAAAAAACTCCGTCGTAGCCCGTGAGGTATAGCTCCGTGATGACACTCCTCCAGTCGATGCTTCCCCATCCCGGTACGCGGAAGCGAAACGAATGCTCGATGTTCGCCCAGTCCCCCTGGAACATCCACCACCCGCCGCGCGCCATATTGTGCGGTATGATCTGGCAGTCCTTCGCGTGCACAGAAAATATCCTGTCCTTCATCTCGTCGACAAAAGCCTCTACGCTGATGCCCGTGTAGAGCAGGTTGGCGGGGTCGAAGTTGATGCCGAAATTCGGATGCCCGTCCACGAGGTCCACTGCCTTGCGCGCCGTGTGCAGGTCGTAGATGATGTTGTTCGGATGTGGCTCCACGGCTATCTTGACGCCGTAATCCGCGCATTTGTCCAGTATAGGGCCAAAGCGCTCCACAAAATTCCTTTCCTCTTCCTCCCAACCTTTCGCATATGGGAATACGTTCATGTGGCTCTGGCTTTTCAGGCCCGTGAACGATATGACAACCGGGACCTCCATCGCGTTCGCGAGCCGGGCGCTGCGCAGAAGGCTCTCCGCCCCGAAGGCGTGCTGATCTTCCGGCGTCCCGTCGCATATGTGCCTGATGTCGTCGCCCTCGCACAGTATGGCCATCGTATCGGCGTGATTCGATATCCCGCTTACGAATAGGCCGTAGCCCTCTATATGTTTCTTGAGCTTCGCAGCTCCAGCGCCGCCGCCTGCCAACAGCTCATCCGGATCGGTCTGGCCGTTGTCCGTGAATGACGGTATCTCTACCGCCTCGTAGCCTTTGTCCGCCGCTAGCCTGAGCACGTCGTCAAGCGGCCATTCGGAATAGTTGACCGTGCAGAACCCTACCTTCATATCCCTTCCCTTCCGTCACGTATGTGACTGCGTGAGCTTGCCGTGCAGCTTGCGCTGCTCAACGAGTATGTCCGTGAAACGCTTGTCGTATGTGCAGCAACCGACGGGCGTCTGCCTTATGAGCAGCTCGAGGCAGTTGTCACACACGGTGCACCACTTTATATCATCTTCTCTGCCTTCGCGCAGTTTCCTGGGCAGATGCGGGTCGGCGAAGCTCTGCCTGCCGAGCGCAACCATATCAAGAGCGCCATCCTCTATGCATTTGGCGCCGTACGGCAGCAGCCCCGACTCCCCTGGCTTCACTGCGCAGAGCCCGTTTTTGCCGTCGCGGAACACCGTGAAATTGGAGCCTATGATGACCGTCTCCGGACGGACGGCCTTTTTGAATTCCTTCGCCCAGTATTGATTGATGTAGGCGTAGTACGGGATATGCTTGTCCACCTGGGTGAGGCTGATCGTGATACCCGGGCTGCCCGCTGACTGCACGAAGAATTGCGCGCCGCGCTCCTCGAGCCCGCGAAGCAGGTCGAGGGGCTCGGTCAGGTCCATGATAGGCGATTCCGGGCCTTCCGTTCCAAAGCCGCCGGGAAAGCCCTCCCACGCGGAAATCTTGGAACCGATGAGGAAGTCCTTGTCGTTCACCGCCTTCGCTATGCGCTCGTAGAGATCGAACGCGAACCGCCTCCTGTTTTCCCATGGCCCTCCATATTTCCACTTGCGGCTGTTGTAGGGACGCAGGACCTGCGATCCGAAATAGCCGTGGCACAGCTTCATGTCTATGCCGTCGGCCCCGGCGTCATGCGCTATCCGGGCCGCCAGAACGAAGTCGTCTATGATCTTGTCCACCTCGTCCTCTGTCAGTATCTCGCCCCCGTAGCCGTAGAGAGGATTCACCGTCACCCTCCTTGAGAACTTGTCACTTGACAGCTCCCCCGAATGCGTGAGCTGAAATATGAACAGCGCCTTAGGATTCGCATCCTTAACGCGTTTTACGAACTTTCTCAGTGGCTCCCTGTTGGGTTCCATGATCGTCAACTGGTTGTCCCTGGCGCGGCTCTCCCGCGTGATGGTGATGGCCTCGAGGCATATCAGCCCGGCCTCGCCGCGCACGAGCTCTTCGTAGCGCCGTGTCGTATGTACGGATGGGTCGCCCGTCTCGTCCTCGTCGTTCGTCTCCATCGCCTGGATGAAAAACCTGTTCTGTGCGGTGCGCGTACCTATCTTGATCGGGCTTAAAAGTGTTTCTCTGTATTCCATTGCCGCATCCTTCTTCCTATGCTTGCCTGATGGCGCTCATGCCAATGCGTCGCCAAGTCCTGCGAGCGCTTCCGATACTATAGAAAATTGATTTGAGAGTTTCCTGTATTCTTCGACCTTGACCGAGTCGGGCGCGCAGCTAAACTCTGTCTTGTGTAGCGCCCCTATGCCCGAATAGCCGTCCCACAGCCCCACGGCCCTGGCGGCTATCGCCGCCGCTCCCGTAGACGCCGCATCCTGGTCGATGTTCGTCTTGAACACATCTACGCCGAGCACATCCGCAAAAATTTGCAGCCAGAATCGGCTCTTCGAGCCGCCCCCCGTGATGAGGAGCCTGCTCTCCAGTCGCACCTTCCGCTTCATAAATTCATAGGAAGATTTCAGGTTCATCGCAATGCCTTCAAACGCCGCCCTCACGAGGTCCTCCCTCGTCGCGCCGAGATGCAGCCCAATATACGCGCCCCTGATATTCACGCTCTTGTCCTGCGAAGTGCCTCCCGCAAGGCTCGGGTTGAAGAAGACTCCGCCCGCCCCGACAGGCGACCGCGCCGCCATCCTGTCCATGAGCGCGTACGCGTCCTCGCCCTGCGCATCGCCGGGCAGTCCGGAACAGATATTGTCCCTCACCCACTTGAGACTGCCCCCTCCCGAGAATATGGAGAAGGCGGACGTGAACATGCCTTCTGCTATGTGGCTGAATACGTAAGGCTTCTTGTCGAAATCGAGTATAGGCTCGCACGAGTTGACAGGTATCCAACTCGACGAGCCGAGCGACAGGTAGACCCTGCCCTCCTCCGCGCCGACCGCACCGAGGGCCATACAGGCGTTATCGACCCCTCCGCACGCGACAGGCGTCCCCTCTGCCAAGCCTGTCTCCGCCGCCGCACCCGCACGGACGCGCCCTATCACTGAATGCGATGGCAATATATCCGGATATATGCCCATACCTATGCCCGCCGCCTCCCAATAGTCAGGCTCAAGTCGCGCGGATTTCAGGCTGTACCCACCGCAGCCCGAAGCGTATGAATGATCCGTCGCGACCTCCCCCGTCAGGCGATAGTTGATATAGTCCTTGGAGCCGAGCACCTTGTATATCTTTGAAAAAACATCGGGTTCGCGGCGTTTGAGGTTCATGAGTTTGAACAAAGAGTAGGTGTATGAGGGAAAGCCGTTGCCCGTGGTCATGTACCATTGTTCCTCGTCGACCCTGCCAAAGAAATCGCGAGCTTCGTCCACCGCCCTGCCGTCAGACCAGATCGGTACCCGGTCAGTCATCAGCTCGCCCGAACACGATATCGGTACGGCCACAAGGCTGTGTCCGGATATAGCTACGCAAGCGATATCACCGGCCTTCACGCCGGAGCTTTTGAGCAGGGACCCGGTGGATGCGCATATCCCATCCCACCAGTCATTCGGGCGCTGTTCGTGCAACATCTGCGCGGGATAATAGGTGTCGTATTCGATGAAAGATTTTGCGATGGCCTTCATACCCTCGTCATGCAAAGAAGCCTTGACGCCGCCCGTGCCTAAATCATACGAGATGATCTTCATGTGGAACGTAACCTTTCGAAATCCGTCGCTTTCCTACAACACGCTTGTTCGACAGCCACCAACAAAGACTAACTATAAATTTCATTCATGATAACATCATTATAAGTTGATGTCAATATAAACTTTAAACCAGGACGGTGTCAAGTTGTTCTGGGGTTTTGTCATCATATGGCAGCCCTCATTTTGGAGAGGGCATCATAAGCCCGCTTCGTGCCGGTGACCAATCCCATTGAGTACGATGATCTCTCA
>JAISLZ010000045.1 GCA_031277015.1 Eubacteriales Family XIII. Incertae Sedis bacterium
AAGGCCCTGGAGGATGGCGTATCAGCCGGCGAGGTCAGCGAGAAATATATAGGTGAGTATTTCAAAGATGCGGCCGCGCTTAACATCAGGAAGGCAACGGTGCACCCTAAGGTCACGGAGAACATTGACGAAATCATCGAGTTCGTACAGTCGCTCGTAGACAAGGGCTACGCATACGAGGCCGGTGGCGATGTGTACTTCTCGACCAGGGCCTTCGACGGCTATGGCAAGCTGTCAGGGCAAAATATCGACGATCTCGAGTCCGGTGCGCGCGTGGACGTGGACGAGCGCAAGAAGGACCCTCTCGACTTTGCTCTGTGGAAGGCCCGCAAGAGCGATAACGAAATAGCCTGGGAGAGTCCGTGGGGAATGGGGCGTCCCGGTTGGCACATAGAATGTTCCGCGATGTCGAGGAAATATCTCGGAGATACGATAGATATCCACGCGGGAGGGCGCGACCTAACCTTCCCCCATCACGAAAACGAGATCGCACAGTCGGAGGCCGCGAATGGAAGGCAGTATGCGAATTACTGGATGCACAATGGATACATCACCATTGATGACAGTAAGATGTCCAAGTCAAAGGGCAACTTTTTCACTGTGCGCGATATACTGAAAGACTACGAGGGTGAGGTGATAAGGTTCTTTCTTTTGTCGGGACATTATCGCAACCCACTCGGTTTTTCGTCTGAACTTATGGAGCAGTCCAGACATGCTCTGGAGCGTATCTACAACGCCAGGATGACTCTGGAACATCTCTCGGAGAAAGGGACGGACGATATGACGGATGCGGAGAGGGAGTCGCTTGCGGGGCTCGGAAAATACCGTGAGAAGTTTATCGCTTCGATGGACGATGATCTGAATACTGCAGACGCCATCGCCGCAATCTACGAACTCATCTCTGAGGTGAACAACGTGGCTTCGGACGGCGCGTCGAAGGAGTACGCGAAGGCCGCCCTGGCGGAGATGCTCGAACTGGCGAATGTGCTGGGGCTACTTGAGCGCGGCGACGCGGAAGGTACGGACGACTCTGACTTGCAGCGCCTCATAGATGAGCGCGCCGAGGCGCGGGCAGCCAAGGACTGGGCGAGAGCCGATAGGATAAGGGATGAGCTCGCGGCCCTCGGAGTGACTTTGAAGGATACCCCACAGGGCGTTCAAGTCATACGGTCAAAATGATATGAAAAAGATCAACTGGATATCAAAACCAGTCAACTACCTGCTCATGACCATACTTGTCATCGTATGGGGATATGAGTACGTTTTGGCGAAGGACGCGATGGAGATCGTAGCGCCGATCACTCTCGTATGTTTCAAATACAGCATAGCGCTGGTCGTCCTCGTCCTGTACAAGCTCGTTAAAGACAGGCGCTTTCGGGTACGAAGGAGGGATATAGGCTTCTTTGTTCTTTGCGCGGTGTTCGGCGATATCATGTATTGGGTGGGTGAATATGGCGCGATGCATTACATCCAGATATCGCTTGTCACGATCATACTCGCGTTCGTTCCCGCTGTCTCCATCATCCTTGAAATTTTTATCTATAAAGTCAAACCTGCGCCCGCGGTCATCGTGGGCATCATAGTCTGCATCGCGGGGGTGGCCCTCGTGGTCGGCGCCGACATGGCAGCGCTGATGGATGGCAAGCTGATAGGTTTCCTCCTCGCGTTCGTCGCAGTAATATCATGGAATATTTACAATTTTCTTACAGCAAAACTGAGTGGCGACTATAAACCCCTTGACGTCACCATATACCAGCTTGCGGCGGCTGTGATCATCTCCTTGCCGTACGCTCTTTTCAATCTCCCTTCGGTTACAGCCGTAGGTCCGCAGTTCATCGGCGAAGTATTGTACCTCGCTCTGTTCAGCTCCTGCTTCGGTTTTATCGTCTACATCAACTCCGTGCGTTCAATAGGAGTGACGCCGAGTGCGCTTTTCTCGAATATGCTTCCCGTGACGTCGACGTTTTTCGGCTGGCTCTGTCTTGGCGAAATGATATCGCCCTTGCAGATTGTCGGCGGGGCGATCGTGGTGACTGCCGGCAGTATGGTAATATGGTTAAAAGGTAAAGAAACGGGTAATATATAATATGGACAGCCACGAATCCTGCGAGCTACATGGCTCATGCGTAGAGCCTTATCCCGAACCCGTGCGCAAGGGTGAGGCGTTGAAGATGAACACGGCGGTGCTTGCTTATCTCGGGGACGCGGTATACGAGGTTTACGTACGTAAATACATCGTGGATACGGGCGCCGCGCGGGCGAATGTGATGCATCGGGCGGCCGTCCGGTTTGTGAACGCGGGCGCTCAGGCTGTGGTAATGAAAGCGATGCTGGACGAGGAGGATGGTGGCGTCATCACCGACGAGGACGAGCGCGTCCTCGTGCGCAGGGCGCGCAACAGGAAAAGCGCTACGACGCCTAAGAACGCCGATCCCATGGACTACAAATGGGCCACCGCGTTTGAAGCGCTGATAGGATATTATTATATGACCGAGCAGACGCGCAAGCTGGAGGATACGATACTCTTTGCGCTTAACAGGATAGAAGGGTGGGCCGGATAATTGAGCAAGGCGGATGCAATATTCACAGATATGTGCCAGGACATCCTTGATAACGGTTGTTCATCCGAGGGGCATGAGGTGAGAGCCAGGTGGCCGGACGGCGCGCCCGCGCATACCGTCAAGCGCTTCGGCGTAGTGAACCGCTACGATCTTTCGGAAGAGTTCCCGGCGCTCACGCTCAGGCCTATTCCTCTTACCCTCTGTGTGGACGAACTTCTGTGGATATGGCAGCAAAAGTCAAACAATATCGGATATCTGAAAAGTCATATATGGGACAGTTGGGCCGACAGTTCCGGTAGCATTGGCAAAGCCTATGGCTACCAGCTCGGGGTCAAATATGACTTTGGCGACGGACGCATCATGGATCAGGTCGATAATGTGCTGTGGCAACTTGAGCACACACCGTACTCGCGCCGCATTATGACGAATATATACAACTTTGCCGACCTTGCGGAGATGGGACTCGAGCCGTGCGCCTACAGCGTGACTTTCAACGTGACGGACACCGGAGACGGGAGGCGCGGCCGCCTGAACGCTATACTGAATCAGCGCTCTCAGGATGTGCTTGCGGCAAACGCGTGGAATGTATGCCAGTACGCCGTGCTTCTGCATATGTTTGCGCAGGTGAGCGGGTATGAGGCGGGGGAACTGGTCCACGTCATCGCTGACGCGCACATCTATGACAGGCATATTCCCACCGTCGAGGAACTTATCAACAGACCGCGGCATCCCGCGCCATTACTGCTGATGGATGGGGGAGTGACGGACTTTTATGATTTTACACCCGGGAGTGTCAGGTTCGAAGGATATGAAACGGGCCCTCAGATCACAGGGATACCGATTGCTGTCTAGAAAGTATGGGGTAATGGAATGGGGACATTGTTGAAAAAGCTCAAAGGTTTGAAGATGTATTTTTTTTCACATGAAATACCTCTCGAGGGCCGCATATTCAACATAGTGATGGCCACCTGCGTAGTCGCAGGGCTTGTGGGATTTTTCTCCACATTATTCATGACGGTTTCGCCTGCCATGGCGTTAGTCGTGTTGATGCTACCCGTCGTCTCGGGCTTGATAATCTGGTACGTCAATAAAACGCATAGGTATAAGATGGGCGCCGTAGTCATAATCATACTTTTCGGATGTTTCGGGATGCCTGTAATCTTTTGTGCCAGCGGCGGCGCGGAGAGCGGCATGCCCACATATATAGTGCTGGGAGCAGTCATCACCTTCATGCTCTTTAAGGGCCGGGATTGCGCTATCATGGTCAGTGCATATATCGCGGCAAATCTGACTACGCTCGCTCTGACGTACAAATATCCCGATATGCTGAACGTGATAGACACGAAATCCGCCTTCTACGCGGATGTCGCCATAGGCATAGCTGTAGCGGGGATCGCCCTCGGTCTGATGGTTAAGTTCTACGGTTCCATCTACGATTATGCCAACAGGCGGGCGGAACTGGCGCTGAAAGCGAAGGACGAGTTCCTCGCGAATATTTCCCACGAGATAAGGACTCCTATGAACGCGGTCATAGGGTTGACGGAGATAGAGCTGAGAAAATATCATAAAAGCGAAACGATGGCGAGTTTTGAGAAAATACACAGCTCTGCCGTATCGCTTCTTGGTATCATCAACGATGTGCTCGACATCTCGAAGATAGAGTCCGGCAAGTTCGCCATCGTGCCGGACACCTACGATATAGCCAGCATGATCAATGATACCGTCAATCTCAATGTGGTGAGGATTGGCTCGAAGCATATTGATTTCAAACTGAGCGTGGACGAAAATCTGCCCGCGCTTCTCTATGGAGACGAACTTCGCCTCAAACAGATACTGAACAATCTGTTATCGAACTCGTTTAAATACACCGATGAGGGCCTTGTCACGCTGACCGTGAAAGCGGAACCTATGGATACGGCCGATCTTGACAAGGAAGGCGCGCCGCCATCGGGCAAAAGCGTGTGCTTGACCTTCGAGGTGTCCGATACCGGAAAGGGCATGACGGAGGATGACCTTAAAGCGCTGTTTACGAAATACAGCAAGGTTGAGGACGCGTCGGGCCACAAGATTGAAGGTACCGGTCTGGGTCTGTTCATCACAAAGAGTCTCGTAGAGCTCATGGGAGGACGCGTTTCCGTGGATAGTGAGCACGGGAGGGGGAGCGTATTTACGGTAAGCGTTATTCAGGAACAGGTAGGAACCGACGTCATCGGAAGTGATGTCGCGAAGGGTCTTGAGGGGTTCAACTATGAGTCGAGTGTTTTGCGTGACGGAGCTGGCTTTGAATACGTGAAGATGCCATACGGACGTGTACTCGTCGTGGATGATATAGAGATCAACCTCGAGGTTGCAGCAGGCATGATGTCGCCGTATGAGATGACCGTTGATAAAGTAGGATCAGGGGAGGAGTCGGTAGAGTTGGTTAAGAACGGAGAGCCGCGCTATGACCTCATCTTTATGGACCACATGATGCCGGGGCTCGACGGGGTTGAGGCAGTGCACATCATTAGAGATGAATTGGGCAAGGAGTCCGAGTACGCACGTACCGTGCCTATTATCGCCCTGACAGCGAACGCGATAGTGGGCAATGAGGAGATGTTCATAGAGAACGGATTCCAAGGTCTACTGGCGAAGCCTATAGATATACGCAAGTTGGATGAGGTATTGCATAAGTGGGTATGGAGGCACAGTTGATAGCGATACTTGCCGCTGACAGCGAGTGGGGGATAGGGAAGGGCGGCCGCCTGCCGTGGCGTCTTCCCGGTGATCTTGCGTATTTCAAGAGACGCACATCGGGAGGTGTCATCATCATGGGCAGGCGTACGTTCGAGTCGCTGGCTGTGGATATGGCTTCCCAAAGCTCTGGTACGGCCCGTGTGCCGTCTCCATTGCCGGGACGGACGAATGTCGTGCTGACGCGCAGTCCGGGCTATGAGGCTGCAGGGACGATGGTCGCGCGTTCCGTGGATGAACTGATAGATTTGCTTCGCGGCCTCAATAGGGAAGGCGAAGTTTTCGTGTGCGGTGGCGCTGAAATCTATCGTTTGCTTATGCCATATACGGATATCTGCCTCGTCACCCGCGTGGATATCGCATCCGGAGCCGATACGTTCTTTCCCGTCATCAAGGATGAATGGAGCCAGGGCGGTGACGGCAAAGCGCATGGCTTCGCAGATGGGATCGTGGCTGGACCGCCCGGCCATTTTACGGCGGATACGCCGGACGGAGCAGGGCGACGTTTCGTCCTTGTGAGCACCTCAGGCCCTGTCACTGAGAATGACCTATTGAACGGGCATATGATTCCCTACCGTTTCTGCGAATATCGCGCGAAGCTATAGCTTCACATCAACGCGCGAGATATCGCACGGCAATCTGCGTACGGTGGCCTAGCCCCGTTTTTTCGAGTATCGTCGATATGTGGTTCCTTGCCGTGCCGTTGGATATAAAAAGTTTTTCGGCTATCTCCGCGTTCGACAAACCCTCCGCTATCAGCCTTACGACTTCCCTTTCGCGTGGTGTTAAACCCACAAAAATATTTCCCCCATCTTCATCGCTTCCGGCCGGCTCCGGCAACGATTTCTTTATATAATCTATGACGTCCGGTGCGAATACTGCCCCGCCCTTCGCGACCGTCTCTATTGCGGAAATGATGCGTTCAGGAGGGCTGTTCTTCAGGATATAGCCCTGAGCGCCGGATCTGATTGCGCGATCCATAAGCTCAGGCTCATCAAAGGTTGTGAGCAGTAGCGGGGCGCATAGCCCACCCCTCGATATCGCGTCAGCTGCATCTATGCCATCCATGGCCGGCATGCGGATATCGAGCAGCGCAACATCCGGATGTAGTCTACAGCACAGCTCTACGGCTTCCGCACCGTCATGCGCCTCCGCAAGTATTTCTATCCCTTCACCCGCGGACAGTATCATAGACAGCCCCTGCAACACGAGAGGGTCATCGTCGGCAATTATCACTCTTATCATAACGTTTACTTCCTTTGCACCTATATGTTGAGCAGCCTGTTCAACAACCAGCATCAGTTATTCGATGTATCATACCCATAGCTGCGTGGTTTTTGAGGGAAGGCCATCACTACCCGGAATCCGTCCGGCCTGCTGTGGAAAAAGCAGCGGCCGTACGCGAGAGCACATCGTTCCTCCATGTTCCGCAGGCCCATGCCGCCGTGTTCTCCAGGGAGGAACGGGGCGCTCCCGCTTTGTACGGGTGAACCATCCTGGCCTATGCCCGTGCCGTTATCCGAGAATTCCACGGTCAGCAGTTTGTTGCTATTTGCTATCTTCACGTTGAATGTTGTCGCGTCCGAATGTTTCAGTGTATTCGTCGTCGCCTCCACCATGTTGTCCATGACGCAGGCCCATATATCGCCGCCTATGCCCTCCGCGCTGCCCTCCACCTTTAGCCTGGTGCGGATGTTCGTGTGGTCCGCTTCGAACGATGCGAGAGCGGCGCGCACCTTTGCCAGGTTCACTTCTGATGTGTCGCTTCGCTCGCCTTGGAGGACGGCGCGAATCTTCTCCGTGCTTTTGCGCAGGTTTTCCGTTGCGCGGCGCATGGTCGCGCGGGCTTCACTCGGGTCCTTGTCCATGATCATGTCCGCACCTTCGAGCAGCAGTATGCTGCCCGACATGCCGTGTCCGACTTCGTCGTGTATGCGGGCCGCCAGCCTGTTGCGTTCCTCGAGTTTCGCTATGTGGTCCATACTTTTCGCGAGCCTTCCCTGACTACTGACCCGTCCCTCCAGATATTCTATACGGTCGCTCCTCTCGTACGATTCGCGCCTCGCCTCGTCCCTCTTTTCCATCAGAGACAGAATGTAGGCCGATGCCGCACAGACGACCGACGCCCCGATCACAGACTCCACGCCTGTGCCTAAGGCTAGTGCGCCAAGGACGCAGGAGGCGGCACAAGCGACGACGGTATACAGTATGCGGACGTATTCGCAGGATAAGGACACCGCAGACGCCGCGATGACGGGCAGGGCTGTGCTAGGCGAGCATATTGTCGCGGCCGCGCACGAGAGGGCCGAGAGGACGCATGCCCAGGGCTTTGGCGCCCCTATGACGCGCGCGAAGAGCGCGGCGCAGGCGCAGGCTACGGTCGCGAGGATGAGCACGATGACGAGATCGCGCGGCCACCCGTAGGTTTGGCCGGCAAATCCCGTAGCGATCTCTCCGCCTCCCGCAAAGCCGAGGGCTGCTGCTGCCAAGGTCGCTATGCAGAGGAATATGCCACGTTCTTTAGTCATTCTTTTATTATAGCCCCAAAACAGGTATCGCCGGCGAAAATACGCATCCGCGACCCGATTATATCCGGTAATGAGTCATGAATAATGAAACGATTCCGTGCTGATTTCGCACCCCTCCCCCCCGGTTGGCCATGGGCTGGCATCTGCCTCCAGGCGCGTCACCGGTACGGGTATGTGATATAGAGCATGACGGCGCCGGGGATTAGGAATATCAGCCCCACGACCGTAAACGGGATAGTCTTCCCATGCCAGGCGCGCTTGTTCGTATATGCCCTGAAGTAAAAGGAGATACTAGCCAGTGCGAGGAACAGTATGCCTATGCCCATCGCCACCAAGGAGATAAAAAACATCGTATACATGACTTGCCTCTTTGAAGGTTGAACCTTTCGCCTGACGACTTTCGCAAGGCCGTACATCGCCTACGGATAATCTACCATAGGGATTCACTCGTTTCAATAGCCCCCGGGCCATATGCATGGATACGTGCGGTATGTGCGATTTTCTGCGTAACAGCAACAGGGCGGGCAAGTGGCATTCGATCACATTTCATCGCATGTTGGTCTCTTGCTATTCACAGCCTATTATCTTGGCTGTCGCGTTGGGAGCTTATTAGAAAATAGGCTTGTATTTGTATGCGACGCGCATGGTCGGTATTATGTTCAGACGGCCATTTATGACTTCTGCTTTCCCGCTCATATCACATATAAAAAGTTTGCCGGAATCATCCGTGAAATTCCAAATAAAGCTAATGCCGAGTTCGTATCCATCCGATTCATGCCCCCTTCTTGACACTTGAAAATCGATTTCGGAAGGCTCGCCATACTTTTCCACCAGCTCGGAGTATGGAATTAGGGGCAATGCATCTATGTTTTCTGAGTTTTTCTTTTTCGTGGCATGTTCAATAGGGGTGTCCGCCTCCTTTTGAAACGCTTCAAACCGCATTTCCGTCATTGCTGATTCACCACAATTAGACACGCGGATGCGTCTTATTTTCTTTCCTTTGCTCCCGTCATAGATCACAGCCGCTCGGGAATCGCTTCCGTCAATCCTTTTGTACATACCTCCCTGCTTGTTCTTATAACCCCAAACATAATAATTCACATTGACTGGATCTCCATGCGGCATTGGGTCGGGTTCGCCCAATGCGTCAAGCAACGGCTCCGGGCTCCAATCCCCATCCACCGAAAAACCGTTTGTCGCCATGTGGACGAGGCCCATCAGCCCTTTGGTCTCATTGTTGCCGCAAGCCGAAAGTACGCTCGCAAGCGATAGGATGAGCAGCAAGGCGATGATTTGGGAAGCAGCTTTGGCCAATTTCATATTTTCCTCCCTGCTGTGATGTCGATGCGTACAGGCAGACGATTGTTGCTGCTAATGTATGTCGCAAGGCCGTATATCGCCTACGGATAATATAACATAGGGATTCCCTCACTTCAATAGCCCTTGGGTTCATACGTGTCCGTATGGCAGACGGATTTTTTGAGGTTCCCATAAGACCGCGCGGGCTCACCGCGCGAGGGCGTGATCCCCGGCCTTCCTGTCTGCGAACCTTATGCCGGTGAGTGCGAGGAATGTGAGCGAGGCGAGCAGCAGTACCGCGAGAGGTACGCCGATAGCGCCGTCACCTTTGTCATAGGAATAGATGGCTTCGTATACCCAGCGCTGCGGTGTGAACTTCGATAGCGTCAGGAATATGGGAGGTACCATCTCCAGCGGGAACCATGCGCCACTGAGCATTGACGTGATGGTCGAGCCCGCGACGATAACGGTGGTGATGCCGCTGAAGCTCTTTACCGCGACGCCGAGGAAGATGCCGAGCGAGTTCAGCAGCACGGCAAACGCGAAGAGCATGAGGACGGTGACGCCGAGAGGCACGCCCGAATACGTACCCGTCATGTGCCAGACCACCATGGCGGGCCCTTCTATGAGCAGGGATATGATGAAGCCGATACACGCGATTGACGCGATATATTCCACGGGCGTGACGTTGCTAGCCCTGATGCGTCTGAACGTGCCGTCGAGCCTGTCAGTATGCAGCATCTGAGGGATGATGATGGACATCATGAAGCTGAACATCATGAAGAACCCGAGCATGAACCGGTAGGATTCCTGCTCCGATTCACGGCGGCCTGTCTCCGCGTCCTTGCGCGCTCTCTCTACGGCCGGCTGTATTTTGGCGGTTTCCCCCAACATCTTCTCGAAGGCGCCCGCGTCACCCTCCGCCGCAGCCGACAGCACGGAAACGGATTCCATGTATGTGCCAACGTAGCCTTTCACAAAGGCTTCGTTCGCGTAGTCGTCCGTGAATGTGAGTTCCACCGGCTTTGGCCTGCCTGCGAGCAGGGCATCCTGAAAGCTCTTCGGTATCTCCGCGACGCCCGATATGCGTTTGTCAAGGAGATCGCGGTTCAGCTTGTCCGCGTCTTTCGTCCGCACGAGTGTCATGTGCAGATCGTTCTCGAAGTAGGACGCCATGTCCTTCGTCACGGGCGAGTCGTCGCGATCGATGAAACCGAGTTTGACGGAATCCCACTCGGGGAGTTCGCCGGACTGTCCGGATGAAGACGCGATGATTGAGACAGCCATCACCCCGAGCGACACGGCGAGCGCGAGAA
>JAISLZ010000080.1 GCA_031277015.1 Eubacteriales Family XIII. Incertae Sedis bacterium
TATTGTATGGAACACGAGATCATGGTTCCATACCTGCAAGAGCACGGGAGCGACATTATGAGCATATTGGTTCATGAATACAGTTTTGAGGACGAGCTACGGATAGCGAAGGAGGAGGCGGCCGAGCGCTCCCTTGAACGCGGTTTGGCGCAGGGCATCGAGGAAGGTATGTTACGTGGCATATCACAGGGCATCGAGAAAGGTCGTGCAGAAGGTCGCGCAGATGGCATAGAGGAAGGCCGTGAAGCGGCTAACATGGAGAACGCCCGCCGGATGAAGGCCGACGGCGTGGATGCCGCGCTCATCGCGAAATACACAGGTCTTGCTAAGTCGGATATCGCAAAGCTGTAAGTCTTACGCTCTACATACGCCGCACATCGCGTCGAAGTTCTCGTGAATTTGACAAGGCGCGGTGGGCGGTATATCATATCTGTAGAATAAAAATAGCACTCACGGTAATACGTGCATTTTTGACGGTAATGGATAGGTGTTAGGCTCGAAATGAATATGGCAAGCTATATGAATATCAAGCGCCATGGGTGGGAAGCGCCTCTTTTGAAGTGCATTTTGTTCCCAACATCTTCCAGGGGGGGGGCATGGTAATGTAACCCTGGCCGTTTCGGCCTATTCCTTCATTGATATAAATTTTGATTTTAATGCGGAGCAGACTATCTGCCCCGCATTTTTGTGCGCCTGCAAACAAGATATAGCGGCAAACCAAGTCATCCGTAGGTATCTGCAGATACCTCGCAATATAAATATCAATAGTTAGTACGAAAAGGAGAGCATAATGGACATGATTCTAAAGAAACAATTGGCGAATACGCGTAGTGCCAGGATGGTCAGACGGCGGCGCGCAGGCTTCACGCTCGTCGAGGTGATCGTCGTCCTCGTCATTCTGGCGATACTCGCGGCCATAGCCATTCCCGCGCTCACCGGCTATATCGACAAGGCGAAATGGAAGGGTTTGGTCATGCAGTCGAAAACTCAGATGACGGCGATACAGACTATGTTAAACGAGCAGTATGCAGAGGAAGGTGGTTTTACGACGCACACTGCCATAACGGACGGTACTCCCGCTGCTTCAAACAATAATTTTGTTACGGTATCGGGTACGCCCGATCAAGGATATACGTTTGTAAAGCTTACCTCTCCATGCGGTATTCAGGAGTATAGGAAACTCACTGCGGACAATCAAACTCTCACGTACGCGATGAGTAGTGGAACACATTATCCTATCGTGTGGGCCGATCGCAGTGGTGCGATTAGAGTGTACCAATACGTACAAGACGGTAACTTCGGTGCAGATTCCGCATTGATAACGACCTACATACGGGACATTGAATCGAACGATACAGCGACAGTAAAGTTTTTCGAAGCATCGTTAGGTTACTATTCTGGCCTGGCAGATAGAATGAAAAGTGGCTGGAATATATATAATGTAAACTGGGTCAACAAAACATATGAGGTATATGACTACTGATTTCGTGATATAGATAAGCGGTATGGACGGATATTTCCACATCATGCCTTGTGACAGGCGGGTACCGGAACCTCCGTCCTCTACTTATTTAGCTGCATCCGCACAAAGATTATGTACCGGCAAAGATTTTCCGGCGCCATTTATCTTGAGTCAACGACCCATATTCAACTCGCAATATCAAGTTTGTTTTTGATCTCGATCTGATTCTGGTAAATCAACCCCATTTATTTCTTTTTCAGTCATGTATGCTTCGTTCACAATCTCACCTTGTTTTTCCCTTGATGTTTATTATACCGCAGAATGAGGAAACAATCATAACTGAAAAAGCGGGACACTTAGCTTAATTTTTTTGTAACACTGATTTCGTTGACAACCACAAGACCTTGTGCTATAACGGGTATACGCCACATAGATATTGACTTTAAAGGAAGGCAGAATGTTCAATTTTATCCAGAAAAGGGACGGGAGAAGCGTCCCATACGACATCTCAAAGATCAGCACAGCGATAGAAAAGGCCATGTCGGCCAGCGGCCGCGGCGATACGGGCGAGTGCCCGCGCCTTGCCGAGGAGGTAGAGCGGAGGCTCTTGGAGCGGTACGGCGACGACGCGCCGGACATCGAGTCCATCCAGGACGAGGTAGAGTCTGTCCTCATGGACAGGGGCTACCCGCTCGTGGCGAAGCGCTACATACTGTACCGCGCCGAGAGGAGCCGCGCGCGGGAACGCAACACGAGCCTCATGCGTACGCTGGACGAACTGACCTTCCAGGACGCGAAGGAAAGCAACATGAAGCGCGACAACGCGAATATCGACGGGGACACGGCCATGGGCGTCATGCTCAAGTACGGCTCCGAGAGCGCAAAGGAGTATTACGAAAAGTACATCCTCTCGCAGCAGCAGTCGGACGCGCATACGGGCGGCGACATACACATCCACGACTTCGACTTCTACACCCTCACCTCGACATGCTGCCAGATAGACATACTGAAGCTGTTTTCCGGCGGATTCTCTACAGGCCACGGGCATCTGCGCGAGCCGAACAGCATACACAGCTACGCGGCCCTCGCGTGCATCGCTATACAGTCCAACCAGAACGACCAGCACGGCGGGCAGAGCATCCCGAACTTTGACTACGGGCTCGCGCCCGGCGTGGCCAAGACGTACCGCAAGATATACATCTCCAATTTCATCAAGGGGCTGCGACTGCTTGCGCCGGAGTCAGGCATCACGGACGGCGAGGTCAGAGAGATGTTCAGGCGCCTTGAGGAAGAAAAAGGCTACACGCCGAGGCTGCTCATGAATGGTGAGTACAAAGAGGCCGAGGCCGCCATCTTCAGCGAGGCTACGGGCGGCAAGGTGGATGCAGATACCACCGGGCACATACACGATTTCGCGGTGAAGACCGCAGAGGAGGAGACTGAGCGCGAGACGCTGCAGGCCATGGAGGCGTTGGTTCACAACCTGAACACCATGCATTCGCGGGCCGGTGCGCAGACGCCGTTCTCGAGCATCAACTACGGCACCGATACATCGCCCGAGGGCCGCCTCGTCTCCCGTAGCGTCATGCTCGCGACCGAGGCCGGCATGGGGGGCGGCGAGACGGCCATTTTCCCGATCCATATTTTCAAAGTGAAGGAGGGAGTCAACTACAACGAAGGCGATCCCAATTACGACCTGTTCAAGCTCGCTTGCCGCGTGAGCGCCAAGCGCCTTTTCCCCAATTTTTCCTTTATCGACGCGCCGTTCAACATCAAGTATTACGACCCGGTGCGCCCGGAGACGGAGGTGTCGTACATGGGCTGCCGCACGCGCGTGCTCGGCAACTCCTACGACCCCAAAAGCGAGATCGCATACGGGCGCGGCAACCTGAGCTTCACGTCGATCAACCTGCCGCGCATAGCCATCAAGTCGAACGGTAGCATTGAATGGTTCTTCGAGGAGCTCGAGCGCAAGTTGGACCTCGTCACCGGGCAGCTGCTCGACCGTTACCGCATACAGGCGTCGAAGAAGGTCCGCAATTTCCCCTTCCTCATGGGGCAGGGCATATGGATAGGCTCGGACAAGCTGAAGCTCGACGACGAGATAGGCGAGGTGCTGAAGCACGGCACGCTGTCGGTGGGCTTCATCGGACTTGCCGAAGCGCTCACCGCGCTGGTGGGCAGCCACCACGGGCAGACGCCCGAGGCGCGCAACCTCGGCCTCGAGATCGTAGGGTTCATGCGCAGCTACCTCGACAGGATGAGTACGGACAGGCATCTGAATTTCACCCTTCTGGCGACCCCGGCCGAGGGGCTTGCAGGCCGTTTCGTGCGGATTGACCGCAAGAAATACGGCAGTATCGAGGGCGTGACGGACAGGGATTATTACACGAACGGCTTTCACGTGCCGGTGCATTACCCTATATCGGCCTTCGAGAAGATCAAAATCGAGGCGCCCTACCACGCGCTGACGAACGCCGGGCACATCACCTATGTGGAGCTCGACGGCGACCCGTCGAACAACCTGAGCGCGTTCGAGAGCGTCGTGCGCGCGATGAAGGAGTCGGGCGTCGGATACGGCAGCGTCAACCACCCCGTCGACCGTGACCCGGTCTGCGGCTACAACGGTATCATAGACGATGTCTGTCCCGGCTGCGGCAGGAGGGAGGGGGAGGGCGACCTCGGCTTCGAGCGCATCAGGCGCATCACGGGCTACCTCGTCGGTACGCTCGACCGGTTCAACGACGCAAAGAGGGCGGAGGAAGCGGACCGGGTAAAACACAAAATATGATAAACGTGGCGGGCTTTGCCTATGACTCCATCGTAGATGGGCCAGGCTTGCGAGCAGCCATATTCATGCAGGGCTGCGACAAGAGATGCCCCGGGTGCCACAACCCGGACGCGCAGCCGCTCATCGGCGGCACGCCATACCCCCCTGAGGGATTATACGAAATGATTGCGGCCAATCCGATGTGTTCAGGCGTGACGTTCAGCGGCGGCGAGCCTCTGTTACAGGCCGCGGCGCTGCTGCCGTTGGCACAGCTCATCAAAGGCGCGGGCCTCGCCCTCGCCATCTATACGGGGGACGTGATCGAGCAAATAATAGCGCGCGGGGACGCGGCTCAGTTAGAGCTGCTTGCCCTCGCCGACGTGCTCATCGACGGCCCATTCCTTATAGAGCAACGCAGCCTTTCCCTACCGTTTCGGGGTTCAGCAAACCAGCGTATACTCGACAGCGAACGCTCAATTCGCGAAGGTCGTGCCGTGTCCTGCGACATCCCCGAGTGGTACCCTGAAAAGCAATGCGGTGCGTAGGGTTCGTCATCGTCGTAGATAAGACACTGACTATATGATATTTTAGCGCGCCGAATAGGTAAATATAAACAATATAGATATATTTTACATAAAACGTTGCGCGAAAGCGCCCGAAACGATATAATGTATTATTGCTCCGGCGCAGAACAGCGAGGGCAAACAACCGTGATTATAGATTGGAGATTGATATATAGATGGTGCTTGCAACAGATTTCAATACGCTCGATCCTAAGTATTCAAGGATAACTCCGGAATTGCGCAAGCTCGTGCGCCTGCTTGAAGAAACGAGCAGCATAGACGCGGAGCTCTACGTCAAATACAAGGTCAATCGTGGGCTACGCGATCTCGAAGGCAACGGTGTGCTCACGGGGCTGACGGATATATCGGAGATACTCGCCTTTCATAAGGGGCCGGACGGGGAGAAGATACCTACTGATGGGGAGCTCTACTTCCGGGGCATCAACGTGTACGATCTCGTCGAGGGATTCATCGGAGAGAAGCGCTCGGGATTTGAGGAGACCACATACCTGTTGATCTTCGGCAAACTTCCGACCAAGTCGGAGCTGTCGAAGTTTCAGGCGCTGCTCGCGAAATATCGCAGCCTGCCGACGAGCTTCGTACGCGACATCATAATGAAAGCTCCGAGCAGCGATATGATGAATGCTCTCGCGCGCAGTGTTTTGACCTTGCACGCCTATGATACCAAGGCCAATGACTCGTCGATACCGAACGTGCTGCGGCAGAGTCTCCTCCTTATCGCTACTTTCCCCATGCTGTCGGTGTACGCCTATCAAGCCTACCGCCATTACTTCCATGGGGATGACCTTTTCATCCATTTACCTAAGCCGGAGCTGTCGACCGCTGAGAATCTCCTCCAGATGCTGCGCAAGAACGGCAAGTACACCGACCTCGAGTCGCGCATTCTCGACCTGTCTCTCGTCCTGCACGCGGAGCACGGCGGCGGCAACAACTCCACCTTCACGACGCATGTCGTGTCGTCCTCCGGTACGGACACATATTCGTCGGTGGCTGCATCGCTCTGCTCGCTGAAGGGCCCCAAGCATGGCGGCGCCAATATCAGGGTCGTAAACATGTTTGCGGATATGAAGAAAAAAATCAAGGATTGGGAGGATGACGCCCAGGTGGAGAACTATCTGCGAGACCTTCTGAACAGGAAAGCGTATGACAAGGCCGGGCTCATCTACGGCATGGGGCACGCGGTGTACTCGCTGTCAGATCCGAGGGCAAACATATTCAAGCATTTCGTCGAGAAACTTTCCGTAGAGAAAGGTCGGGAGAAGGAGTACGGCCTGTACAGTTCAGTCGCGCGGTTGGCGCCAAAGGTCATAGGAGAAGAACGCAAGATATACAAAGGTGTCAGCCCGAACGTAGACTTTTACAGCGGCTTCGTGTACAGTATGCTCGACCTGCCGCCGGAGCTCTTTACGCCCATCTTCGCCATAGCGCGCATATCGGGATGGAGCGCGCACAGGATAGAGGAGCTGGTCAACGCCGGCAAGATCATCAGGCCCGCCTACATGAGCGTCGCAAAGCGCGGGGAATACGTGCCGCTCAAGGACAGATAAGACGAGACTATCCCGCGATTTGCACATATTTTAAACACTTAATGTGAATAAAAGAGAAAATAAGTGGTATAATTAAATTATCACTTGTTGATTCTGTACGGAATTTGTTGTGTATTTGAGTGTTTGAATAGTTAAATCAAAGTGGTACAGAGGGGTAGTGTTGGGGCAGACAAAGGACTCGGCTCCTTGCGGTGTGTTGGTACTCATGGTAAACATATTTAAGAAAACGCTGATGAAAGATATGTCGAAGGAGTCATCGATGGGACAAATGTATAAATCTTCCAGGGGGGGGCGCGAATCCTGGCTTGGATTCTCTCGACAGATCAAATGTATAAATTTTCTAGAGGAGGGGTTCAGGTTTTGGCATGGACCCTCACCCTCATCATGGTGTTTACATCCATCAATCTTCTGAGTCCATCGCAGACCTACGCGGTAGGGCCTGAGACCACAGGCGCATCTGTAGATTCCGGCGCTCCGGACGTAGGCTCTCCCTCCGGTATCACGGCAGATGCACCTACGACGAAGTCGGCCTCGTCTGCCGGCGTGCCGTCCAGCCCCGGCGCGCTCTCGCAGAGGAGGATGTTGGTGGCGCCGCTTGCGGTGGAAGACGCCGAGATCATCGACCTCGCCAGTACAAACCCCGGTTCCGGCACCAACTATACCTACAGTGACGATGTCTACACGATTAATAATGGCGCGAATGTCATCCTCACCGGCAGCACTACGAACAAGCGCGTTGTCATAGACGCCACCGCCAACATCACCCTCTCGGGCGCGTCGATAAGCGCGTCCACACAGAACGTGGCGGCGCTTGATGTGACCGGCGCTACCGCGAACATCAAGCTCAAAGGCACAAACACCCTCACATCCGGCGAGAACGCCGCGGGCCTTCAGGTTCCGGACGGCGCGGCCGTGACGATCGACAGCGCGGCGGGAATCGGCAATACCGACGGCTCGCTCACGGCGACGGGCGGCCTGAACGGCGCGGGCATAGGCGGCGGAAATGACCAGTCCGGCGGCGACATCACGATAGCCGGCGGCACTATCACGCTCGCGCAGGGCGGCGATAACGGCGCGGGCATAGGCGGCGGATACGGCCAGTCCGGCGGCAATATCACGATAAATGGCGGCACCATCACGTTCGCGCGAAGCGGCCACTACGCCGCGGGCATCGGCGGCGGCGGCAACGGCGGCTCGGGCGGCAATATCACGATAAATGGCGGCACTATCACTGCGGGCAGTAGTGGTGACAACCGCGACGCAGAAAACGGCGCGGGCATCGGCGGCGGCATAGGCGGTTCCGGCGGCAAGATCACTATAAATGGCGGCACTATCACGCTAGCGAAGAGCGGCTATAAATCTGCGGGTATAGGTAGTGGCGAAGGCGGCGAGGGCAGCGATATCACCATCTCCGGCGGCATCGTCAACGCTACGGTTTGGAATAACGACGGTAGGGGCGCGGGCATAGGTAGTGGCTACAGCGGCGCGGGCAGCAATATCACCATCTCCGGCGGCGCCGTCAACGCTAAAGCTGGTTATGGCGCGGGCATCGGAGGCGGTAATATAGGTCAGGGCAATAGTACAATCAATGTCACAGGGGGCATTGTGGAGGCGTCTTCTTCTTATGGCGCTGGTATCGGCAGCGGCCAAAATAGTACCGGCAATTCCGTCCATATCAGTATCTCCGGAGGAATCGTGTACGCATCTTCTTCTACTGCTGGCGCGGGCATAGGCAGTGGGCTTGGCAGCAATGAGTCGGACGTAATCATCAGCATCGGCGGGGGCGTGGTCACGGCGATTGCGTCATGGTACGGTCAAAGTATCGGTCAAGGCTCCTCTGGCGCTAACTCTGCATCATTTAATATGAGCAATAACGCTGTCGTGATTGCGCGGACAGTGAGCGGCAAAGGTACCAAGAATGGCGGTCTGCTCCTGCTGGGGGACGGCA
This sequence comes from Eubacteriales Family XIII. Incertae Sedis bacterium, assembly GCA_031277015.1. GTDB lineage: Bacteria > Bacillota > Clostridia > Peptostreptococcales > Anaerovoracaceae > JAIRPC01. Next base: position 8,312 of record JAISLZ010000080.1, read on the forward strand.
GCAGCACGTTCTACAGCGACACAGTCATGCCTACCGATGATGTGGCCTACCCGCCGACATCCTACAACACGAATCCGAGAACAACATACGGAACTGATATTTCCTACAACCTCACGATCCCGAGCGGCAAGACGCTGAATATAGCCGAGGGGAAACAGTTTCGGATAAACCATATAGATAATTACAGCAGCGTGCTGACCGTCGCTTCCGGCGGCAAGCTGGATGTAAGCGGCGCGCTCTTGACCGAAACGCAGAATACCCTGTCCATCGCGGGCGAGCTGAACCTCACAGGCAGCGGCACATTCGAGAACAAAGGCGCACTCACGGTCGCCTCCGGCGGCGATGTGGATATAGCGAGCGGAACCACCCTCACGCACAGCGCGGTCACTACCACCCCACTCAACATCATGCCCGGCGGCGAGGTGAACGCTAGCGGTACGCTCGCCGTAGCGGATAGTTCCAAGGTCAATGTATGGGGCAATCTCAGCGTCCCAGATGGCGGCACGCTCACGAACAATGGCGAGGTCGTCGTGAAGTCCGGCTCGACGGTTGATATCGAAGGCACTCTTGGCGGCAGCAACAAGATCAACGGCGCGCCCGTCGAGGCGCCGCCGGAGATATCGGATATCCAATGGTCCGAAAATGAGACCGTCGTCACCCTCCCCGTTGTACCCCTCGCGGCCCAGACGGGCCAGACGGTAGAATACGCATATAGCGAAGCAACCGCCGTTCCCTCAGATGAATTATGGAATGAGGCCGGCGTTTTCAACGACCTCGACCCAAGCAAAACCTACTATTTCTTCGCGCGCTCAAAAGAGGGCACGAATTTCAAGGCCGGCGCGTCGAAGTACGAGAAGGCGACGGCCGACATCGACCTCTCCGATCCGAACCCTCCCGCTGTCGGAATAGGCTGGAAGTACGACGACGAGACCGGCGTCTATACTGTGCTGGACGGAGCGGAAGTCATTATCATGAATGATGCTCCAGAGAATACGCGCCGCGTCGTGGTGGACAGAGAAGCCAGCTATGTTGACATCACCCTGTCGAATGCGGCGATAGACGTGAGCGGCATGGCGGGCGCCCCCGCCTTCGAGGCGCTGTCCGGGGCGAACGCCATAGTCAAGCTTTACGGCGCGAACACGCTCAAGTCCGGTCAGAACGCTGCGGGCCTGCAGGCGCCGGACGGCTCGTCCGTGACGATACGTAGCGCGGCAGGCGCTGGCACGGATGGCACACTGAACGCGCAGGGCGGCCTGTACGGCGCGGGCATAGGCGGCGGGAACGGCCAATCCGGCGGCGATATCACGATAAATAGCGGCACAGTCACGGCCACCGCCAAGGATGGTGTCACTAGAGACAAAAATAACACAAAATTCATCACGGGCGGCGGCGCGGGCATAGGCGGCGGCGACCTTGGCGGCGCGGGCAAGATCACTATCACCGGAGGCAAGGTCACGGCGCAAGGTGGTCACGGCGGACTGGAAATGAGCGGAGATACCGGCGGCGCTGGCATCGGCGGCGGCCACGCCGGCGTCGGCGATATGAATATCACGATCACCGGCGGTACGGTGGACGCGGCTGGCCATGGATTTGGCGCGGGCATAGGCTGCGGCGGAGGCGACGGTAACGCTATCCTCACCGGCAGTATCAACATCAGCGGCGGCGTGGTGAATGCTGCCGTCGGCGCTGATCGCGATTCAAATTATACTTCAGGTATCGGTGGCGGCAGCGGGGGTGTATTCCAGGGTAGCATCAACATCAGCGGCGGCGTGGTGAACGCCACGTGCAGCGACAATGCCTACGCTATCGGCAACGGCCGCAATACAAATAGGAAAGATGAGGTCATCGTCAATGTCAGTGGCGGCGTAGTGTATGCGAAGAACAAAAAAACGGACGGAGGTAATCCGGACTTTGGAGGTATTGGTACCGGCCTCAATACCAACCGATGCACATTCAACCTGAACGGTAGCGGAGTGGTCTTTCTTCAGGGAACCCGTCTAAACGACAATAATTATGTAACTATTTTCAACTATACCCGGGGTCTGCTTTTCAACGATCAAACTGGCAAGGCCGGCGCGCTGTACGACGACGGCAGCGGCGTCACGCCCACCGAGGACCTCACCATCCCCGCGAAGTACAGCTTGACGGTTCCTTCCGGCAAGACGCTCGGCGTCCGTAAGGACAAGTCCCTCGCCATTGAGGGCGGGCTAACCGTCGATAAGGGCGGCAAGATATCGGCCGCTGGCGATCTGACCTTTGCCACGGGCGCTGCGATAGGCGATATCGCCGGCAGTATCGAAGTAGCATTCGGCGGCGGCAGGTTCACGCCATACTCGGGATTAAGGGTAGCATCGGGCGGTGCGGTGGATATCTCAGGCATCATGACCGTACCCGCAGGCACGGCCAGCGAGATAGATGTCATCGGCGCGATGAACCTGAAGGCGGGCGGCACGCTCACGAACAACAGCAGGATAGATGTCAGCGGCAGCTTCGACGTGAAGGGCAAGCTCGTGAACAATGGCGAGGTAGTGGTGCTCCCGGGCTCGAAAGTCAAAGTAGAAGGAACTAGAGAAGGCAATCTGATAAATGGCGCACCCGTGGACAGAGCCCCGTCCGTCGTGTCCACGACCGCGGTCAGCATGACCTTGAAGCCTGTAGGCCTGGCGGCTGATACAGGGCAGTATATCGAGTACAATTATTCGACGACGCGGCATGCGCCGTCTACCGGATGGCAGATAGGTACGAGCTTCGTGGGCCTTGATCCCGGCGTCACATACTACATCTTTGCGCGGTCACAAGGGAATAATGATTTCAAGCCTGGCGAGGCGCGGTGGACCACGGCCCGCATCGAGCCGACGGGCGCCTTCTTCGTCGGGCCGAGCTTCGACCCCGCCAACACCTCGGCGGACGGCTCGAAGCCCATGAAACTGAACAAAAATCCAGAGGCTGGCGGCTCTGCGCCCAGGCTGTCGGGCGACGGCGCCATCAACCTCACCTGGGAAGGGTGGCAAGCGAACAGCGCCTTCCTGGCGCGCCCCATCTACTCCGAGACGGGCTTCTCGTCGATGTTCGAGATTTATATGGGCGACGGCACTGAATCTAAGGCTGACGGCTGGAGCTTCATCGTCGCGAAGGATGCGAATGTAGCTGGCCGTTCGGGTGGAGGGCTCGGTTATGTGGGCATCCCAAACAGCTTTGCCCTCGGTTATAGTATTTTTGCTGGTGGGAGCCCTGAGCTCGCGCCGGCCATAGATTTCGGTAAAGACGGGGTATTTGAAAATAAATACACGGGCTCCGACGACATAGATCCAAGGAAGGCTCTGACATTCAAGCCCGGAGAAAAAGATGTCCCGTTCACCGCGGAACAGGTCAACAACCTGGTGAGCAAGGGCGCGGTGATTCCCCTGTCCGGCGCGCTCGGCGGCGCGAGCAAATACTCCCTGTACGGCTGGGTGGACTATTCGGTGGACTATGACACCAAAAAGGACAAGATAGATATCTATTTGAATATTATTCCTGAAAAGCCTGAAAAGCCTATTATCCACAGAGAGCAAACGGGCATGCCAGATAGCATAGGTGACACCTACTATATCGGCTTCGCCGCGGCGACGGGCGGTTACTACCAGGAGATCGACCTGCGGCAGTTCTACGTCCTGAACAACTGCGATCCTTCGGCGCTACAGTTCGGCGAGGGCGGTAAGGGACTCAATCCGCAGATACCGCTGGAGGAGGACTTCACTCCGCCGACGCTCCCCATCATCACACAGGAGATTGACAAGCGCTTCACCTTTGGCGGATCGCAGGATCAGAACGGTGTAAAGAAGTACCAGTACCGATATTCCAAGGGCGGATCCAATGGGTGGACAGCGTGGATGGACTACAAAAACGCGAGCGGGGGGTTTGACCTCTCCGCTTCGACGCGGATTCAGATAAGTGACCTCATGGACGGGCAGTCGAGGGTTGAGGCGAGAGCCATCGACAGGTTTGGCAACATTTCAGATACGGCTTCCTACCGATATCAGAACTCCCCGATACCGGTGCTGAGCCTCGCGGCACCGGCGGCGAAGAAGGGCGGCAAGGTGCGCTATCAGGACGCGCGGCTCGGCGTCACTCTGTATTTTTCGCAGTCCATGGATATCTCGAAGCCCGGCCGTGTGAGCGTGGTGGAGACGGAGGGTGGAGACGGCAAGGTGACCCTCGCGGCCATCACTGCAAACGATCCGCGCTGGAAGGCCACCACGAACAAGCTGGAGCTACAGTTGGAAGGCGTGCAGCCCGGGGCTACATACGCGGTGAGCGGGGCGGGCTTTGTCAGCGCTTCGAAAAAGCAGCAGGCGGAACTCACGGCGCCGTTTACGTACTCGGTCATGGGACAGGTGACCCCGCCTGCCGTGAGTATAGACTATGAAAATGAAGAATTGATATTTGGGGGAGTGACGGAGCCCACGGCTTTCTCCGTCAACGGTAGGCTGTATGTGACGACTGACACAGGCCGTCTGTCTCTGGCAGGCGATGGCTACGATGGCATAGGCAAGGATGTATCGATCCTCAGGCTCGGCGACGGCACGAATACGGACGACTCGGAGCCGGCCGATCTCCGCAGTATTCCCAAACGCCCGGAGCCCCCGAAGGGGCTCTCCTCGCTGGTGACCAGTAGCGGTGTGGAAGGCTGGCTTTTTTACAGTGGCGGTGATCTGGCGACGCTCGAATATACTCTCTCCACCATCGGACCCGGGCGCGAGTGGACGACGTGCGCTAGCGACGGGTCAATAGATGACAGGGACTACATGATAGTGACGCCTGGTGCGACGCTCTATGTACGCACGAAGGCGTCCAATGACAGAGGTAACTTCTACAGCGGTGACACGAGTGTGAGGATAGCTGACAAATCCGTGACGATCAACCTAGCGCAACCCGATTTCGGACACATCGGCTACGGTGAGGCGCAGCGGACGCGCGATATCCCTATCACGGCCTATGGCAATACGACCGCCCGCATCCAGGCGGAAGATGTGACGATATCACAGGGAGAGGACGCTCCGTTCGAACTCATAGTGCCCGACGGCAGCCTTGACGCGTCGCCCACCGGCAGCGCGGTCTACGGTATCCGGGTGCGCACGAAGGAGAACATATCCGTCGGAGAGCACAAGGCGACCGTGACGGTAAAATACAAGTTTTTTGACGGCGTGGACATGACTGATTTCATCTCCGCGTCGACGGACTTCTCCGTCCTTGTTACTGAGGCGAAGCCGCAACCCGCCATAGACTACGTGCAGGAGCGCATAGTAAACCTCGTCGGAGGGGCTTCATACATAATAGATGGCAAATACACGTATCATTCCAATTTTAGCGATGTGAACAGCGGGCCATACCTCGTGATAAAAGCGGACGATCATGATTGGTTTGGCCGTGGCTACGGCAACAATGAGCCGCTGCAGATACAGCTTAGCAACGTCGAAGACGACGTGTTCAACTCGGAGCCTGTATTCATCAACATTGAGAACCGGCCGGATGCTCCTAAGCTGCCGGTGAGCCAGGAGACGTATACGGACTTCCTCGACTCGGTCATCCAAGGCGTGACCACGGACATGGAGTTTTCGAGTGACGGGGCGGTGAGCTGGCTAGACCTTGACGACTACGACCTGGGCGGCAGGTTTGACGCGGCCGCCCACACGATCAGGGGTCTTCCTCATGGCGATTACTATCTGCGCAATAAGGCGAGCGCCGAGGAAAAGCGCTTCGCTTCGGAGAGGCAGCGCATCAGTATAGAGCGTGCGTCAAGTGGGGCCACGTACAAACTGAACCTCCTGATCGACGATAGCGGTACATATGCTTTCCAGGAGCAACATTACAAATATGCCAGCGTGGGCTTGCGTCCTGTCACCCTGCGCAACGACGGCAACCAGACATTGCACGGGATCACTGCGACGCTTTCGGGCGCTTCGCCTTCCGCCTTCGAGCTGAGTGGCGATGTGATCGAGTCCCTCGCTCCAGGGCATAGCGACGGCTCTACATTCAGCGTCAAGCCAAAGCTCGGCCTTCCTGCCGGTGAGTACAGGGCCTATCTGGAGCTCAGCGCCCCCTACTCGGATCCGGCGAGCTCCGGCGCAGTCAAGGCGGGCTATCATCTCTATTTCAAAGTAAAAGCGGCGAGCATCACGGGATTTGAGACGCTGGACGACTGGTACCCCGGCGTCGAGAATACGGACGAGATCATCAACAATCTGGGTACGGGTACGGACGTTGCGTATGCGCTGTTGCAAGGTATATCCAAAGGCGGGCTTTATTTTCAGGGCTACACGTCGGTCACGGCCATACTTGAGGGCGGCGGCAGAGAGGTGATCCCTCTCCTGTCGTGGGGATTTCTCAGTGTGCCTGAGTGGGATCCGCGCCAAGCGAATGAGTACACCTTCACCGGAGTGCTCGACGGTAAGGCGCTCGATGACAATCACAACATCAACAATCTTCAAGGAAAATTCCCGCAGGTGGACGTCGTTCTGGGCGATCTTCACTATGGTATAACCCTCGACAAGTCGGCGGACTTCTCCTTCACCGAAGCGAACTACGGCTACCGGGTTGGCAGCGGGGCCGGCGAGGTTCATCCTGAGACCATCGCCATCAGGAATATAGGGTCAAAGGAGGCGAGCGGCCTATTCGCCAGCTTGTCCGGCAAGGACGCTGCCAGCTTCGAACTGTCGAACGGTTCATCCACGAGCCAGACGGTGCTGGTCAACGCTATCGCGAGCGAGGGCGCGGTGAGCCATGACCTGAAGGTCTTGCCTAAGGCAGGGCTGTTGCCGGAGACAAATACGTCTAAGACCTATCACGCTACCGTGACGGTACTCGTACACGGCGGTGTCAGCCGCAGCTTTGACGTGAGCTTCACTGTGAACCTCGGACGCATCACGACATTTGAGCAGATAACGCTGGACGGCGGAAGGACTGGATTCCCTGATCTGGGCGATGATGCCAACTCGGTGGCTACGACGTTGCATGCCATCTATCCGAGCGTGAGCGCGGTCTGCGCGGACGGTAGGACGGCGACGTACTTCCCTCTGGATGGTTGGGAAAACCACGGTGCCGCGTACGACAAGGACAGGGCCGGCACGTACAATTTCCGTGGCTTGTATGACGCGGGCGATGTACCGGACTACTTCACTGTGAACGAAGGCACGGCGCCTCCCAATATCTCGGTGACGATAGTGCAGACCGTTGACGTGGCGGCGCCATCGATATCGCAGTCATCGGGCGACCACAACGGCTATACTTCCGTGGCCGACCCGGATGGCGACATCATCCTTCGCGTTTCCGCGTTCGGCGCGGACACATCTCACACCGATGCCTCCTCCGTCGCCGATGGTGTACTCAGCTACCAGTGGTACAAGGCCGATACGAGAACAAATGTGACGGGAACGGCAATACCCGGCGCTACGTCCCATGAATACACTGTCCCGAGGGGCAGTGTCGGGATGGCGCATTATTTCTGCGTCGTCACCAACACAAATCCAAACGTGAACGGCATCAAGCAAAAGACGGCCACGTCGTCCGTCTCCACCGTGACGATCGCAAAGCGCGACCAGTGGGGCTTTGCCATCAACGATCCCGGCAATATCTTCGCTCGCGAGTCGGCGTTTGAGTATGGCTTGACGTCCACGGGCGGCAACGGAGTGGGTGATGTGACGTTCGAAAAGATATACGGCAGCAACAGTGTGGCGACGGTTTCGTCTTCCGGGGTGATGACGGTGAAAAAGCCTGGCGACATCACTGTCCGCGCGACGAAGGACGGCGATGACGACTGGAACGCCGTGACCTCCGACCTACCCATCCATATCATTGAAAAAGAGTACACCCTCATAAGGCCGACGAAAGCGGCCATCTATGGGCAGACTCTCGGCGCCATCCGGCTGGGCCATGTCGAAGCTCAGGACGGTATGCCTGCGGGTACATGGGCCTGGAAGACCACATCGGCGGCCGTCGGGGACGTGGGCCACCGCAGCCACGCGGCAACCTTCACGCCGTCTAACGCAGCGTACGGAGTTTCAGACACCAATCTCGACGTATACGTCTCTCCAAAGTTGGCCACGATTACCGGCATCAGTTTCGGTGACAAACATTACGACGGTACGACCGCCGTCGCGATCGAGGGTGAGCCGCGGGCGGACGGCCTGATAGAAGGCGACGCGATATCCGTGAACACGTCGAACGTGAAATGGGCGTTTGTGAGCCCGTCGGATGCCGCTTCGGTCATGGCAGCGAGTCCGTCGGGCGTCAATATGGCCGTCAACCGGACGGGCGATTACCGGCTCGTGGGCGACAAGGCCAGCAACTACACTCTGAGTCAGCCCGTGGGGCCGTTCTCCGCATATATCAAGCCGGGCTTTGACGCGGCCGGGCACTACACCACCTCGCTGAACGGATTCGGCGCTACGAGGGGCGCTTTCATTGTGAGGGCCAAGGCCGGCTACAAGGTATCTATTCCTATTATTTCCGGATCATCCCTGACCGATCCCGGCCACGGGGGAGCCTGGGCTGATGCCGTCACGCTCAGCGATGCCGTGACGAAAGACGCCATAGGGTACTTCTATGAGCGGCGCGTTGGGGATGACGAGGGCGGCATTTCGAAGAATGAGATATCGCGGATGAAGGGGGTACGGTATACGATCGACAGGACACCGCCTACGGCGAGCGTGAGCTACAACGAAAGCGGTTTCTATAGCTTCATGAATACGCTCACCCTAGGCCTGTTCTTCAAGGACAAGCTCGAGATCGCCCTCAAGGGCGACGATACCATCTCGACAGCGGCCATAGGCGTCATAAGCGGCGCCGGCATCGAGGGACTCTATTATTATATTGAAAACAGGAGCGAACATCCCGGCCAGGGCATAGGCGAAGGTCAGTACGAAAGCATACCATGGAAACTGTACGACGACGGGGCCAAGCCCAGGGTCGAGAGCAGGGGCAAGATACATCTCTATGTCAAGGCTCTCGATAAGGCGGGCAACTATACGATCTATAAGGACAGTGTGGTCATCTACAGCAACGCTCATGCGATCACTGAGCGCTTGGATTTCGTCAAGACGACGACGGAGTCGCTGACGGCGATCGTTCGGCTCAATGACAACACCATCAGTAAGGTGAAGTACGGATCTCAGGCGCTCACCCCATCGGGAGTGGGCGTGACCGACGACGTGATAGATATCGTCGGGGACAACATCACGTTCTACGCGAGCTACCTCGATACGTTCGCGGCGAGCCCCACACCGTACGCCCTTACGGTCGAATACCATCCGCTCGGTGTAACGGAGCCCGCGATATCCGGTCGCGGAGACACGCCCAGCGCGACGGCAATAGATCTGTATGTGTCGAAGCATGCTCAGACCGCGCCTTCAGTCTCCATCGGCGGCTTGGCCGGCAATGCGCCGCCTGTCATGACCGGCGGTGTGGCGACCGACGGGTCGATAGATACGTCTTATGGAGTGGCTCCCTTCATGTTGAGCGCCGTAGGTTCCGAAAGCTCGAATAGCTATGTCTGGACTGTATCGCCTCATAGCGGACCTGTAAGCCTCGGGACAACATCAGCCGAAGGCAACAGCTCGACGACGGTGTCTGTCACGGGCATCGGTAGATCCGTGATCCATGTATACAAGGGGAGCGACGACGACTATCTTACGACGCCCACACGAAATATTGTTATAAACATCAAGGACGCGATCGCCCCGACGCCCGGTGCGGTGGGGTCCAGTTCCACGGTGAGCGCGATCGCCAGAGGCGAAAACGACGTCTACCTGTCCTGGCATGGCGCAGCCGACGATATATCGACTGGGGACAAGATACGTTACTATGTCTACAAGTCCGAGAGCCCATGGGGCGTAAACAGCCTTAAAGATTTAGAAGAAATAGAGGATAATGGTGGCGATCCGATCACGAGCGGTTACGGCATCACCGCCACCACCGCTTCCGGCCTCAAGGCCGACACGTCCTACTGGTTCAACGTGGTAGCGGAGGACGAATCACACAACAAGTCATTTTACACGGCGGCCAATGTCTACACGCCGCTGAACATCACCTACGCCGCGATTCAGGCAGACGGTGTGCCCGGCAAGATCACCACGAGCGGCATACGTATCGACTTCAACACGACTATCGCCGGTTTCGCGAAGATGAGCCCGGTCACGGTTTCGGGCGCGGCTTCCAAGGTGACCACCGAGGGAGGGATTAAGACCGCGGACGATAGGCCCAACAGCCGTATCGTGAAGGTGGACGTCACTGGCGACAACGGCGAGGCTGCGTACGTGGATATCCATAACTGGACCGATCCCGCCAGCCATCGCAATTTCATAGTTAAGACGGGCCAGCAGTCAGTGGATGTCTATAGGCCCGTGCCGTACGATACGCCGGCGGCGCGGATAGATTTCGTGAAGGAGCATATAACGAATCTGACGCCGGGCGGACTTTACCAGTTTACCCGCGACGGTGGGATGAATTGGGGAGGGACGATCTCCGCCATACAGGATGGCGATGATACCAACGTAGGCTACTGGACTATGCCGTTCAGCCAGTTTGGCGGCAATATCGGCATATTGAGGGTGGCGGGGTCCGAAGCGCGTACAGACTCCCCTGTTCAGACGCTATTTGTGCCCCTCAGGCCCACCACTCCGGCCATCCTGATCACGCAGCCGGCCATAGGCGCAACGTACGGGTCGATCACCGTAACGAATGCCGCCCTCATAGGCGCGGGCTACAAGTATGAATATGCTGAGGTGACAGAGGGTTCCATCCATGCGATCGGAAGCTCTGTTAAATGGGAAGATTTTCCATCAAATAGCCCGAATCGATTGACAAATCTGAAGGGTGGGCACTATCGCGTGCGTGTGAAAGCCGCACGGGCGCAGTCCAGCGGAGAGGTGACGACGCCCGGCAATTTTGCAAGTCCCTTCGTCACGGCGACCATCCACGGCTACGGCGAGGTACGTTTCGATCCGCAGCTTCAAGGCTACGATATCAACATTCCCGCGTTGACGCCGCAGGCCGTCAAGGTCTCGCATGGCACTGTGGCCGCGGTCACCTGGCATGATGATGAGGATTTTGACAACAAGGATAGTCGAGCTTTCTATTTGACAAAATCATCTATTACTGGTAAATACACGATTCAGCCCAAGGTAGGCTTGTCCTGCGTGACATATCCGGCGATCAGATCGCATTTCTATCACGCCAAGATCGATGTCGCGGTTGATGTCATCAGTGGCGAAGCCAGTGTGCGGACAACAGTGGTACAGGACGTGTGGTTTACCGTACATCCCAACGCGGTGATCGATTCGGCCGTCGCGTCGTCGACGAGGAGTGATGGGATGACGGATAGGGTGACAGTCAGCTTCAGATACCCGACCGATCTGACCAACAGCGCTATACAGGTGGGCAAGGCGGCAGTGAAGTCCGGTTCCGGTTTTCAAGAAGATCCCGCGGACTTTGACAGGAAGCAGTATACCATAGCCGTCACTCCAAGGACCCATCTGAACGAGGCCATATATAAGACGGGCGACGATATCAGCCTCTGGATCAATCTACGTCCGGACGGTCCGTACGCTGTGCAGGCGCAACAGATTTCGTCGACGCAGGCGAGCATCTATCCACCGACACCGCCAACCGTCACTATCCCGCGCGCGATAACGAGCGCCGCGATATTCGATGTGATGGAAGGCTATATGACGAACATCGCCCAGATCACGCTGGATCCCGCCAAGACGCCGATCAGACCGGACATGCTGTCGTTCCCGGTCACCACGGCCGCCTATACCGGGCCGATAAAGCTCAGTGGCTCAGAGAACGACCAGACGGCGCCTGGCGCCAGTATCATAGGCGTCTACCGCGTTGATGAGGCCGAGGGATATGCCTATCGCCTTTACCTGTACGTCACGACACCGGGCGCGCTATATGTTAGCCTGCCGGACTGGGGTATCAATACATGGAAGTATATGGGAGAAACGAAGAAGGGCCAGTTCGTCGGAGAGTCCGTATACGTGCTGGACAACGGCGGTAGCAACTATTCTACGCTCAGGGACGCGCCATATCAACTGCTCCTGCCTTTGCAGGCGAGCGGCGCCTATTTGGCTCCGGAACGCGAGCTGTACCTTAGCTGCGAAAATACGGCCGCGGCCATACAGCATGTGTATGTGGGCAAAGAAGGTTCCAGGCCCGGCGAGTATGATCGTCTCAGCGAAGACATGTACTATGTGTATAGTAGAGGCAGTTCGCCGTACATCTTTGATGGTGTGAGGCAGCCTGACATTAAGGAACAGAGGGTGCTGAGACTGAATCAGGGCTGGACGCGCGAGACAGGCAGGCTGAAGATCGTCGTCCTCTACGGGACAGGTCCCGAGATCGGGAATATCACGGCCGCGACGCAGGCTGTCGTGGATGTGAGCGGCATTACTCCGACCTATCCGCTCAAGCTGACGAGGGGCGTGGGTGATGCCGGAGCCACAGCGCTTTCTCCTGATGGCGTCCCCTCAAATATCCCCACCACTTCGGGGCTATATGCCGCCGGTAAGAAGGTTTATATAACGGCGAACCCCGAGCCAGGATGGAAGTTCAAGGCATGGGAAAAGCTCTCTGGTGCGGCTATCGAGAATATTCCTGATGAGCCCTCTACGAGCATCACGATGCCGGCCGGTTATCTGGAACTTCGCGCGGTATATCAGGACGGCACTGCGCCCGTGACTACGATTTCACCCGCTGCGGTAGGGACGGTTTCCTTTACGAATAGCGGCACGTTCGAACTGATCGCGACGGACAGTGGCGTGACCTCGTCCGGCATTATCAATACGAAATATTCTCTTAATGGAGACGCCTGGGAAACATACGTCAAGGGCGTTCCCGTCGCGTTGACGCGCGAGGGTATGAATACTGTTCAATATTATTCGGAGGACGGCGCCTCTCCGCCAAACAAGGAAAATATCAAGACATCCATTCTATATATCGATACGGTGGTGCCGCACGCGACCGTCCATTTCAACGGCGCGAACGAAACGGGCTTTGATCCTTCGCCTGAAGTTATCCATTTCTACAAGGACAGGATGGATTTCGACATTCCCGCAAGCGATCCGACCCCGGCGCAATCACTCGCGAGTGGTATCGCAAGCGTGCGATACCTCATTACCAGCTCATCCATAGCGACCACAGAAGAAGCGTTGGCCGCTCCGGGGTGGAAGGAATATGACTTTGTTGCAAAAGAGAAGTTTACTATCACTAATCCAGGCGTTTACTACGTCTACGCGCAAGCGAGGGACAACGCCGGCAATTTCAATCTCGTGAACTCGCAGGGCGTTGTGATCTACAAAGACAGCGCGCCTGATACTAAGACCGTGCGCTTCACGAAGCTGTCCGGTCAGGATCCGGAAGCGAAGGTAACGCTGAACGGCAACGTTATAGCCGGCATTTCGCGCGGCGCCTACTCTCTTATCGAGGGCACAGATTATGACCTGAATGCTACGGGTGACGCAATCACCTTCAAAGCGGGCTATCTTAACAGTCTTCCTATAGGCACGTACATAGGAAGCGACAGTGGCGAAGGGTTCAAAATCTCGTACAAACCGCAGGGATTTCCGTTCGTTTCGGGGCCCAGCGGCAACCAATATCCGGCCCTCACATATATGGACATCGTGGTATCAGGGATGGGCTCCACGGTCGTGCTTGATGTTGCTCCATCCAGTGGGACGCTCGCCTATGGTGAGAGCGCGACGCTCAGCGCTATCGTGGCGTCACATAGCGGCATATGCGCCACGGGTATGGTGACGTTCCGTGATGACGACGGTACGGCTCTAGCGGCCGTCAGCTTTCAACCTTCAACGGCGATGGCGGGGGCTGTCGCGGTCGCTGGCGTCAAGCTGAGCGCCGGGACGCACAGCGCGATACGGGCCGAGTACGAAGGTGACGACTATTACAATGCCGGTATTGCCACCATGGCAGCCTACTATGTGAAGAAGGCGATTAAAAAAGCGCCGACGATCACGGCGGCAGCCATCTCAGGCGGCGCGATGACGGTGACCTACGGAGACGAGGATATCCGCCTGTCCGCCATCGGCGATCCCGAGGATGAAGAAGGTTACGAATGGCATAGCGACACTCCTACCGTCGCCGCTGTGTACAGCAACGGTACCTCAGTCGCGGGCGTTCTCATATACAATGTAGGCGAGGCTGTGATCACGGCCCGAATCAAAGAGAGCGCCAACTTCGGCGCGTCGCCCACGTCCGCTGCCATTACGTTGACGGCTATCGCAAAGCCCGTCACCATATCGGCCCTGACCGTGCCTAAACGGTATTATGACGGCACGGATATCGCGAAGCCATACTATTCAAGCGAAAAGGGCGCGAACATACCAGGCGTCGAGCACGCGCTGGATAGCAGCCCGCCCGTAAACGGCATTCTTTCGGATGGTATGAGCGCATTGGATGCAGGCGATCCATCGGCTCTCGATGACGTGCATATCTCACCCGGCGTGGCCAGGTTCGTAGATGGCCCGGACGCCGGCACGGGCAAACAGGTCACGTTCGCAGCCTTTGGCATTACGGGCTCCGCCGCGCATAATTATAGACTTATCGGCGATCCGCCGCCCGTGAGTGCGGACATTCTGAAGCTCATTCCCAGACCCGCACCTGGCGCACCTGCCGTGAGCGGCATATACTTCGGTCAGCTTGCGAAAGACGCTATGCTTACCGGGGGCGCGACAGGAATCAACGACACAGCCATAGGTGGCACATGGAAATGGGCGGACCGCGACATGGAAGCCATTCCGGGAAGGGATGCAGACCCATCGGTAGAGCTGAGTCCCGGTGGCTACCTATACGAGGCCATCTTCATCCCTGATGGTGCGGCCGAGGTCAATTACGAGCATCTCATTACCCATGCGTCCATCCATGTAAGTCCGGCCGCGGTGAGGCTCGCAGGCGGCGCGAAGGCCGTGAGCGGTAGCGCGATATTCGTATCAAGCGCCGGCATTGGCACCGATGCACCTCACACTCTGGCCGATGTCCGGTTGCCGTCCGCCTCTGCCGTGATATGCAGTATCGGCGGCATAGAGACGTCCGTGGTCGGTGAGTGGAGCTGGTCTGACCCGGCGCCGGGTGACATCGGATACGCTGAACCAGGCGTGGCTACGGCCACGGCCATCTTCACCCCGAAAGACAGGAGGGTGGCGGCCGGGACTTTCACCGTGGAGTTCCCTGTCGCGCGGGCAGACAGCGCCATCCCGCTGGATATAGTAACAGCGCCATCGATTCGGCCCGCCATCTATGGTAGCCGGATAGGCGACGTGACATTCATCACGGAACCCGCCGTCGTATATATGAATTCATCAGGAACACCCTCAACGATAAGCGGCACATGGTCGTGGAGGCAGCCGGATCAGTATATCACGCGCGAGAGTACCATATCTTCGGGCGGCGTGATCAAACAGGCCGCCGCGCTCGTATTCACTCCGGAGCTTGATGGTGATTACGTAGACGCTTACGCCCAGGTCGATATCATCGTCTCCAAAGCGGCGCTCAGCATCCGCGAGGACCTGGGAGAAGCTCCTTCCATTCAGTTTGGCGACCCCCTGAGCTACTCGAAAATAGGCAATAATAGAAATAGTGGTTTTGTATTTGATGGGCCGCGGGAGCTCAACGACAAGGATGTGGCGGGTACGCTCGCGTGGGTAAATTCCGACACAACGCCTTCCGCTGACTCAGGGACGAAGTATCCGGCCATATTTACGCCCGCGCCCGAATGGGTTGACTATTACGAACCTTTCCATATGGAAGTGGAGATCGTGACGTACGCGAACTCCTCCACAGTAAACGCCCTGCGCGAAGCTGTCATAGAGGGCTCCGTATCGGGAGATTTCCCGACCGCTGCCCAGGCGCTCACGCTCTTAAAGGCGGAGAGCGCCTACGACAACTACGACCGGGATGCGATAAGTCGCCTGGAAGCCGCCGTGGAGAACATCAATGTGGCGTTGCAGTCATCTAATAACGGCGCCACCCTCCCCCAATCGAAAGCGCAACAACTGCTGGCCCAGGTTGATAGCGCGCTGGCAGGGATTCATAGCAATCACGAGGTAGATCCTCCCATGTCTACCATACGCGGATCCGACGATGCGGCAGTATTCTTCTTCAAGGGTGTGTTCACTACCGGGACATCGATTGACCGCAAGCTCGAGATGTGGTTTGGCAAGGAGGGTCAGACGCTGACTGAGGCGGAGTTGACATCGGGAGATAACAACACTCTGATCATATCGATAGGTGGTGCGCGCGCCGGCAGGATAAGCGAGGGCACGTATTCGAAGATGGCAGACATCTTCTCCATCAGAACCCTAAAACTTCCGAGCATGAAGGATTTCAGCGCGGAGGCGGCAGGTAGCGCGGTAGTGCAGTTGGACGAGAGCTATTTGAACAAGCTCGAGAATCATACGACCTATGATATCAAGCTCGCGTTCACGGATCCGTATACAAAGTATTTGGCCTATCAGGACAATTCAGGGAACGCCAAGCTCAAGATCGAGAGAGCCGATCCTCCCGGCCCCGGTCCTTCGCCAACGCCTGAGCCGGATCCTACACCAACGCCCGTGCCGGATCCTACGCCGGCTCCCAATCCTAAGCCCGTACCCGCGCAGTCTGTAAGACGCGTGAACATAACGGGCGAGCGGCCACTGTTCAAGTACAAGGCGAGCGGTGTGGGCAACAAGATTCAGCTCGGCACGATTGTAAATGCTGTGGGAGGCGCTCCTATGTCGGTTTCATGGAGCGTGAGCGGCCCCGCGAGGATCAACCAGCTCGGCCTTGTCTCCTTCACCGGTGCAGAGGGTACGGTGGTCATCACCGCGAGATCGAAGTTTGACACGTCCAAAGCCGACTCCGTTCGCATCAAGGTCATAAGGAATGTCACGAGTATCAGGTCTCCGCTCAAGGCCTACTATATTCAGAAGGGCAAAAGCATGACTCTGCGATTTGTTCTGGACGATTCGTCAAAGAAGAATTTGACGCAAGCCATCACAAGCGCCCTCAAGTTTACATCGTCGAACAGGAAGGTTCTCTCTGTAGACAAGAATGGCAAGATCAAGGCGTCGGCAAAGGTCAAGAAAAAAACGAAGGTCAATATCACAGTCACCGCCGCGAGTGGAGCGAGGAAGGTCGTCAATATCTACGTCGTACCCAAGAAGGCCACGCTGAAAAAGCTCAAGGTGTCCGGTTACAAGACGAAGATGAAGGTCGGGCAGGTGAAGCAGATGAAGGTATCTCTTTCGCCCGCCAAGGCGACAGGGCTCACCGTGACATATAAGTCGAGCAATAGCAGCGGTCTGTACGTTGACAAGGCTGGTAAGGTCGTAGCTCTGAAAAAGGGCAAGTATACCATCACGGTCAAGGCCGGAGGCAGGAAGGTCAAGACGAAGAAGATCACGGTGCGGTAACGGAGTTCCGGCGCTACAGCGGTCAGGCGCGTTTTCTCATAAGATGTGAGCAAGCAATAAGCCGGGTTCTGTGGTTGACGATCATCTATCTGGGACGGACGTTGCCGCCCGCCTCCGGGACGCCGAAGCGTCCTCCTGCGGCATACCATACCGGGTGGCCACGGGCCGCAGCCCCCGCCTTGCGGCGGGCATACCCTTCTGCCTTGCTCCGGGCGGGGTTTACACGGCCGCCATGTCTCCATGACGCCGGTGCGCTCTTACCGCACCATTTCACCCTTACCTGTGGGCTCGGCCATCTTCGCTTGCGCGAAAGAGCCATACCCCATCGGCGGTGTGTTTCTGTTGCACTTTCCCTAAGGTCGCCCTCGCCGGACGTTATCCGGCGCCCTTGCCCTGCGGAGCCCGGACTTTCCTCACGGCGCCAGAGCGCCGCGCGACCGTCTCGCTTGCTCACACGTTATTCTACCACACTACCTAATATTATTTCCCCATTATTTCATCCCGGGTAGAAATACGGCGGCAGCCGAGCCACTAAATAATTGACAATTAGTATTTAGATATAATAAAATAAGTACATTGCACGTGAGATTGTAGTGTGTGGGATGATGGTGAGTGCTAGGTGTCAGACTTGGCGGGCGTAAAAAATATGATTGAATCAGCTATAGCAATCGGCAAACTACACCAAGGAGCGGCGTCGCTCCCCTTGAAGCGCGCTTACCTTCCAGATTCTCCCAGGGGGGGGGCACGGTGATTTAATTCCGGCCGTTTCGGCCTATTCATTCATTATATTCGATACTGATATTAGCGCGGAGCGGACCGACTGCTCCGCGTTTTTGTGTGCGCCTACGCGAGCGCGCGCAAACAAGGTTATCGGTTGGTGTCCGGAAGGATGCCTTATATAGATATCAATAGTTAGATTGGGAAGGAGCAGATAATGAACATGATTCTGAAAAAAAGGTTGGCGGACAGGAAAAGGCGCGGAGGCTTCACCCTCGTGGAAGTCATCGTCGTACTCGTCATACTCGCGATACTCGCCGCTATCGCGATACCCGCGCTGACGGGGTATATCGACAAGGCGAAGTGGCGGGAGCTAGAGCATCAGGTGAGGATGCAGAGGATGGGGATGCAGACCATGCTGACCGAAATGCTAGTCAGAGATGGCGATATAAAGAAGTATTCACCTGTAGACTATGCGACATCCGACAGGCTTTTCCGCGAGGTGCAACAGGCCGCGAACGGCGCATACAGAGCATTCGGTTTCACCGAAAAAGGGAAACTCGAATACGAAGAGCTGACCGGGGACACGAAGAGTTTTGCCAAGCTCAACGCCTCGACCGTTACCAGCATCTGCCCGGACATATACTTCGATGCGTCGGGGGCGATCGGAGCGTACAATTTCTTCAACTCGATAGACACCTATGGCGGAGCGGTACCGGCGGAAGGCTATCTCCTTGCCATATATGTAGACGAACTCGACGCATGGTCGATCTATACGCAGCGCGCTGTAGCATGGATGACCGATAAACTCAATTCGGCAAAAAGCAAAGGGATGACGAACGGCATCAACATCATGGTTATGAAGGACGAGACAAGCAGCAACAAATGGCTCCAATGGGAGCGTCTGAACTGACCGAAACTGCTCGCCATCCGTGCCCCTATGCGCCACGGTCCATTTAACATCAGCTTATTGACCGCAAGGCCGTCTTCTGATACTGTATTCAATGCCCCTGCCTTTGTTTGCAGGATTTTTCCGTCCGACTTCGACTTCGACCCTGATGATCAAACGGGACAACCTTACGTCGCGGTTACTTATGGGGTCGAAGGCTTCGACAAGTCAAGCTACGACTCGTGGCTGAGTTTTTACAGAGAGTTCAGAAAAGGCGACGGACACACCTCCGACCTCTCCATCAATCCGAATGCAGGCTACAGGGTGTTCCATAACATCTATTGATGTGTCGCCGAGATCAAGGCTTAACGGCAGTGCAAGAAAGCGGCCCTATTAGCCTTGGCGGAGAGTTCCCTCACTCTCATTCCATCGTAGATGTTTCGGCGCCATTCCGTGTAGTCAATCGGTTCTTTGATAACGAGAGATACAAACGCGTCAGTTGGCCCTCCCCCGGCTCGAAACCGAAACCATTTGACTATTGGGCGAATTGGTAATAACATGGTAAGCATGGAACCGGTGCCCGTATATCAAATGAATAGGATGCCTTCGAGCAGCGCGGTGGATATCGCGAAGTCTTTGCGCGTCAGCGAGGCGTTCAATTACTTCCAGGATGTCGCGGGGCTGCACGCGGACAACCTCGGCGCGGGCATCGACCATATCAAGGAGGCCTACGATATCGCGTGGATACTCATGCGCGTGCGCCTCGAGATCGGCAGGCCGGCGCATCTTGAGGAGCCGCTCATCGTCGAGACGTGGCCGCAGCCTCCGAGGGGCAGCTACGACAGGGACTACCTCATCAAGGCCGAGAAGGACGGGGAGCTCCTCGCGCGGGCGGTCTCCACGTGGATACTCATGAACCTCACCAAGCACGACATAGAGAGGGGCAAGGTCTTTGACTACGCCTACGATATACAGAAGTCGGAGCGCGCGCTGGACTGCCGCCTCCGTCAGCTCAAGGCTCCGGGCCCACTCGCGCCGGCGGGCGAGCATCCCGTCCGGTACAGCGACGTCGACTACAACCTGCACGTGAACAATACGCGTTACATCGACTTCATCATGGATGCGTACCCGCTCGATTTTCACCAGGAGTACGAGGTGGGCGCTATAGAGGTCAACTACATCAACGAGATACGGCCGGACGAGACGCTGCTTGTCTCCAAAGCTGCGTACCCGGACGCGGGCGGCGCGCCAAAGGACTACGTCGAACTGTCCAGCGCCGGTGACGGCAGGACGGCCATCAAGGCCGCCATAGAATTCCGAAAACGAAAGTAAAGGCCGTGCGCTGATTCCGGCATTGCGGCATGTATGCCGTTTCATGCTACGCGGTTTCACGCGGCAGGCGCGCGGCGCAGCTACGGGTTATGGCCCCTTTGGTTTCATACAAAAGCATTGTGGAGCAAAGAGGCATCATGGTTGTTTTATGCAAAAATATTCAGGAGTAAAGAGGCATTCGGGTTGTTTGATAAAAAGGCATTCAGGCTGTTTGCCATGTTATAGAAAGGAAGTATTATTATGTCAGTTTTTAAAGGTTCGGCTACGGCGGTTATCACTCCGTTCAAGGGCGGCAAGGTGGATTTAGACAGCTACGGTAGGCTGCTCGATTGGCAGATAGATGAAGGTACGGACGCCATCGTCACCTGCGGTACGACGGGCGAAGCTTCGACGCTCACGTGGGACGAACAGATAGATACGATAAGGTTTGCCGTAGAGCGGACGGCCGGCCGTGTCCCCGTGATTGCGGGCGTGGGGGCGAACGCGACGTCCGAGGCCGTCGAGGGCAGCAAGAGGGCTGAGGAAGTCGGGGTAGACGCCCTGCTCCATGTGACGCCGTACTACAACAAATGCTCGCACCGTGGCCTCATCGAGCATTTCACCGCGTGCGCCCAGGCCGTCAAGATACCTGTCATACTGTATTCTGTCCAGTCGCGCACGGGCATGAACATCGCGCCGGATGTCTGCGCCGAGCTCGCCGACGTGGACAATATCGCCGGCATCAAGGAGGCGAGCGGCGACATATCGCAGGTGGCCGAGATCGCGCGCGTCACGCGCGGCAAGGGCTTTGACATCTGGTCGGGCAACGACGACATGATCGTCCCTCTCATGTCGGTCGGCGGCGCGGGCGTCATCTCGACGGTCGCGAACATCGTGCCGAGAAAGACGCACGAGATGTGCGCGGCCTACCTGGCGGGCGACAACGACAAAGCTGCGCGGCTGCAGCTCGAACTGAAACCGCTAATCGACGCGGTGTTCATGGAGGTCAACCCCATCCCGGTCAAGGCCGCCGCGCACCTGATGGGCATGTGCGAATACGAGTACCGCCTGCCGCTCTGCCCCCTCGCGGACGCCAACTTCAAACGCCTGGAGGAGTGCATGAAAACCTACGGCCTGATATAGTCAGGCCGTAGGATGTTTCTCACGGCATTGCCCGAAGAAAGTCCAACAGGGCCTGCTGCTGCGCTTTTGGGAGCCTGTTCCATCTGTCCAGCACCTCCGACTGCGCCGGTGACAGGTGGCAGTCTTTGCACCGGATTTAATTTGCGCGGTAATCGGATATGTGTTATAATAGACTGCAAATGTAACACATGAAAGGAACGAATACATGGCAACTATCAGCGTGAGAATAGATGACGCTACCAAGGTTCAACTCGACAATTTTTGCCGCGACGTCGGTTCAAATACTTCAACTATCATGAAGATGTTCGCGACGAAGGTCGCACGTGAGCAGCGCCTTCCGTTTACAATCGAAATAGATCCCTTCTACTCGCATGAAAATATGGAGGAATTGAAACGCCGTGCCAAAAATATGGATGACGGACGCCATTGTCACGAACACGATCTAATCCCGGT
>JAISLZ010000008.1 GCA_031277015.1 Eubacteriales Family XIII. Incertae Sedis bacterium
GAAAGGCGGTCACACACCACCGCAAGGGCTTCACTCTCGTGGAGGTGATCGTCGTCCTAGTGATACTCGCGATACTCGCAGCCATTGCCATCCCGGCGCTGACAGGGTATATCGACAAGGCGAAGGACAAAGAGTGGATAGCAAAGGCGCGCAACGTCATAGTAGCCTATCGCACAATACTTGATGAATCCTACGCGAACGGGACATTTAACGAAGCGCAAAAGAAATCCATACAGGATGGCAACATAACATCAGCCGCAATAAAAGCCTTCTATGGGACATTAAGTGGACCATGGAATCCATCACTCCAAACACAAATCAATCGACTCGTGGGTTGGGATGAAAAGAATTACTCATGGGGTACCTTTGGCCCCTATAGCCCCGACACCACGGCGCTGAACGCGGACGGATTCAATGTCTCGTTCCACAGCGAGGCAATCCCAACTAAAGACAATGCATCCTCTTATTCAGGTACAATCACGATGGTGACATACAAGCTGAAACACCTTAATGGGATATCTATCCACAATATATATATTGATCCGAGCTGGCAAAAAAACAATTTCAAGTACGATCCCAACGCCGGCTATGAGGTCTATCATCTGAGCAACTCGTAGAATACGCGCGACGTCTATTGGGGGCTGTTACGCCCCCGCCCCGTACTCATCCTGATACCTGATCGCCGCGCCGAGCAGCATGGGGTCGCTGAATCCCGGCCCTATGAGCTGCATACCGACCGGCATACCCCCCTCTCCCGTGCCGCAGGGCAGGGCGACGGCCGGCGCGCCGACGAGGTTGACGGACACGGTGTATATGTCCCCGAGGTACATCGCGAGTGGGTCGCCTATCTGCTCGCCTATGCGGAACGCGACCGTCGGGCAGATCGGGCTGAGTATGAAATCGTATTTGCCGAACGCCTTGTCAAACTCCGCCTTGATGAGGCTGCGCACCCTAAGGGCTTTTTTGTAATACGCGTCGAAGTGGCCGGAACTCAGCACGAAGCTCCCGAGCATGATGCGCCTCTTCACTTCCGTACCGAACCCTTCGCTCCTCGTCACGTAGTATTCGCCGCGTATGTCGCTGGCGTTCGGCGATCGGTAGCCATACTTCACCCCGTCGTAGCGCGACAGGTTGCTGCTCGCCTCCGCGCACGCCACGATCAGGTATACGGGAACGGCGTATTCGATGAGCGGCAGGTCAAATTCCTCGACGACCGCGCCGAGCGCCTCGAAGCGGCCGGCCGCGTCGAGTACAGCCGCGCCTACATCATCCGCGAGCCCCTCCGCGAAATAGTTACGCGGAAGCCCTATCTTCATCTTGCTGATATCGTACTTGCCACGTATGGCCTTGCAGACATCGAACGGCGCGTCCATCACCGATGTGCTGTCGCGTCCGTCCGGGCCGGACATGATCGAGAGGGCCACCGCGCAGTCGCGGGCCGTCCGCGCCATCGGCCCGATCTGATCGAGCGACGAGGCGAACGCCATAAGGCCATAACGCGACACGCTACCGTATGTCGGCTTGACGCCCGTGATGCCGCAGAACGAACAGGGCTGCCTGATCGATCCGCCCGTATCCGAACCCGTAGCGTACGGTGCAAGACCCGCCGCTACCGCCGCCGCGCTGCCGCCGGACGAGCCGCCTGGCACGCGCGATGTGTCCACGGGGTTGCGGCATACGCCGTAATAGGAGGTCTCGGTAGAGGAACCCATCGCGAACTCGTCCATGTTCGCCTTGCCGAGGACGACGGCGCCTGCGGCGTGAAGCTTCTCCGCGACGGTCGCGTCATACGGCGGGCGGAAACCACCGAGTATCTTCGACGCGGCCGTAGTAAGCCCTCCCTTCGTGCAGATGAGATCCTTCATCGCCATAGGGACGCCCGCGAGTGGTGAGGGCGCGTCTCCCGCTTCTATAAGACGCTGGACTTCCTCTGCGCGCCACATCGCGTCTTCCTCGTCAATGTTGACGAAGGCGTTGATCTTCGTATCGTCGGCAGGATCCTTCGACGCGTCCACGAGGGCCGCATCAAGAAATACGCGTGTCACCTCCGGGCTCGAGACCTTGCGGTCCCTTATCAAATTACCTATATCGAGCGCGCTGAGACCGCGCAGATCGTCTCCCATTATTCTTCCACCGTCTTGAACACCCGGAAATAGTCACCCTTGCGGTCGGGCGCGCCCGCGAGCATATCCTCGCGGTGGTCGCCGTTCGTCACGACATCCTCGCGAAAATGGTTCACTGCCTCGAACGGGTGCGTCATCTCCCTCACGCCGTCCGTGTCGAGCTCGTTCAGTTTCCCTACGTAGCCGAGGATGTCCGTCAGATCGCCCGCGAGCGGGCCCTTCTCATCCGCGCTGAGTTCAAGCCTCGAGAGCTCAGCCAGATATTCAATCAAATCGTCGTCGATCTTCACGCCGTCCCTTTCCGTACATCATCTACACAAACACCAATGCTATATCCTTTAAAGGCTTCAATGCTAGAATCGGTGCATGATTTCACTTTGCTTCATTATGCTAGCTGAAATCGACATTCACTGTTTCCATACTCCAGAGTATATGCTTTCCCTCAATTAATTGCAACTTTTCAGGCTGAATGCTGATCAATGGGCATGCTCAAGACAAGGCGAGCTCACGTATACATTCGTCCCAGCACCCTATCAGCGCATCCACGTCGCCTTCGCTGCACACCGGCGGCATCAGCATCATGTTGTGGAACGGGGTGATCACGATACCGCGGTTGCAGAGGAACAGATGCGTATAATACATAAGCTGCCAGTCAAAATGGTTCTTGGCGTCCGTTCCGTTCTTCGGCAACCTGGGCATGAATTGCAGCTCGCAACGCGCCCCGCTGCGTGTCACGCTCCACGGCACGTTATATTTGCCCAGCGTATTCTCCAGTCCGTCGGAGAGCCTGTTCTGCATCGAGATCATATGGGCGAACGCCTCCTTTGTGGCGGTATTCTTCAGCGTGTGCAGCATGGCGTCTACCGCGAACATATTGCCCGACAGCGTGCCGCTGATGCCCATCGGGTCGGATACGCCCTTGAGCCCGAATGTCGCGTTGATGGCGTCCCCGATCTCCTTCGTGAACCCGTACACGGCGACCGGCACGCCCCCCGCGATGGATTTGCCGAGCGTGAGGAAGTCGGGCTTTAGATCGTAAGCGGCCGTATACCCCCCGTATCCGTAGGAAAATGTATGGGTCTCGTCTATCACGAGATAGGAGCCGTGCTTCGTGCAGAGGGAGCGCAACGTCTCCAGATAGCCCTCGTCCGGGAGGACCATGCCGCAGTTCGTCATCACAGGTTCCGTGATGACACAGGCGCAATCTTCGTGAGCGAGCTCCCTTTCAAGGGCTTCTAAGTCGTTGAACTCGACGACCCTCGCAATCGAGTCCTTAGGGACGCCAGGATTCATGTCGTACCCGGAACGCAGCACGAGCCTGCCGTCCTCACCTATGTGCGGCAGCGTTTCATCGAGACTCCCGTGATACGACTCGTTCATCGACAGGACTTTCGGCCGCCCGGTAAGCGCCCTGCACGTGCGAAAGACATAGCGGTTCGCCTCCGTCGCCGTCATCGCCACCTGCCAGAGCGGGAGGCCGAAGCGCTCAGCGAGTTCGATCCCTATTTCAAGGGCTTCTGGCGTAGGCATCATCGTCGTGATGCCGCGCCTTACCTGCCTCGTGACTGCCTCTACGGTCGCCGCGGGCGAGTGGCCAAACATCGCGCCCGTATCGCCGAGGCAGAAGTCGATATACTCGTTGCCGTCCACATCGCGCAGCCGGTTGCCGGTGGCTTCCTCTACGAATATCGGGTATTCCGTACCCCAATCTCCCATCCAAGGCGTCGGTGTGCCGTTCAGCAGCATAGCCTGCGCCTTGTCAAAATACGCCTTGGATCCGGGGGTCCTGCGCGTGAACGTTTCCCGCTCCCTCTCATTCAGCTCGCACAGGCGCTCGTCGCTGACCGCCCTGTATGGCGTTTTTTTATCCGTAATCATCGTTACCTCCTAATCTTAATAGTAACCGTGATGGGGGAACCTCTGACATCCCATGCGTTCAGTCGCTTTTGTACAGGTATTTTCGCAGCTTTGCTGTGATTTTCTGCATTGACAGAGGTTTGCCGATGTGACCGTTCATGCCCGCGGCGATGCATCGGTCGATGTCTTCCTTGAAGACGTTGGCGGTCAGTGCCACTATCGGCACAGTTTTCGCTCGTGGATGGTCCAAGGAGCGTATCAGCCTAGTAGCCTCGCAGCCATCCATCTCGGGCATCTGCATATCCATGAATATCATATCGTACCGCTTAGGGTCGTTGGAATAGATATTCACCGCTTCGGTTCCGTTTTCCGCGCAGTCTATCTCCAGACCGGTAGACTCGAGGAGAGTGAGCACGATTTCGCGATTGATCTCGACGTCCTCGGCGAGCAACATGCGTTTCCCTGCAAGCTCTCCCGGCCCTATCTCAACCACTGGCGTCTCGTCCTTCGTCTTGTCGTCATAAATATGCGCGGCGGCGCCGGAGGAAGCCGCCAGTAGAGGCACGGTGACGGAGAACACGGAGCCCTTGCCCGGTTCTGAGTCGAGAGATATTTCGCCGCTCATGACCTCAATGATGCGCTTGGATATGGCTAGCCCGAGCCCCGTGCCACCGTATTTGCGCGTCGTCGTGCTTTCGGCCTGCTGGAATGGGCGAAATAGCATGGCCTGATGCTCCGCAGAGATGCCTATACCTGTGTCCGCGACGCTTATTTTGATCTTGTAGCTACCTGCCTCTTTTGCCAGTAGTTTCACTGTGAGGGTTATATCTCCACCTTCAGGCGTGAATTTGGCGGCATTGGACATCAGGTTCGTGACGACCTGCGCCAGTCTTTGGTCGTCGCCATACAGCATATCCGGTATTGCTTCATCGATGTCGATAGAAAGTCGCAGTCCCTTCTCCTGAGCCTGATATGTGCTGACTGTTATGATCTTGTTGATGAATTTTTTGAACGAGAAATCCTCCTGTGACAACTCGAGCTTGTTCGCCTCTATCTTGGACATATCGAGCACGTCATTGATGATGGTGAGAAGATGGTTCGACGCCTCTCGCATCTTACCCAGGCTGTAGTCCTTTTTGTCTACGTCATCCGCCCTCCGGGCTATGTCTATCATGCCTATGATGGCGTTCATAGGCGTGCGCATCTCGTGGCTCATGTTCGAAAGGAAGTTGCTTTTGGCCTTGTTGGCCGAGATGGCTTCCTCGCGGGCCGCGATAAGTGACTTCACCATTTCGTTGCGTAGCATGGCGCTGTACATGAGGAACGATGCGGACTTCACAATACCTATCTGGCTCTCGGTGAAACGGCGCTCGTTGTGATAGTCACCGAACTGCACGAAACCATCAAACGCGTTGTTCATAAATATTGGGACTACGAGCGTCGAGACCATGCCGTATGCCTCCGCAATCATCTTAACTTCTTCGTTAAGCTCCTTTACCGGCAAGCCTACCGTTTCCCCGGAAGATAGGGCTTTGTACCATCCCGTATCCTCGTTGTAAGGAATCCGTATATGCTTAAAGGGAATGTTTTCATCCTCAAGCCATCCGAATGCCGGGTAGAAGCAGGTCTGCCCATCCTCCTCGCAGTTACGAAAAATGAACACGCGCTCCATCTTCAGTTGCCTGGTGATGTTGCTCATTCCTTCCTCGAAGACACGGTCAAATTCGTCTGCGGGGGCGTTGAGCAGCGCCGCCGCCGCATCGTTGACGGACGCTCGGAACTGCGCCTGTCTCGCGAGGGTATTCACTGAATTTGCCTCCTTTTCCCGCTCGCGTTCGTAGAGAGCGCCCTGCGCCTTGATGACGAAGGCAAAGAACATCGCTACCATCAGGAAGGAGCCCACATGGTCGATAAATACAAATTCAGGATTTGACGGAGTCAGTACCATATTAGGGTATTTCAGCGCGATTCTGTAACAGATGATGCTCCATATAGCGTCCGCCACAATGAGAAATACCGCTTTCCTGAGGGGGATTAGCATGACGATGACCACCAGGCCTATTGCGAAGAAGCCGGACATGCCGGAGCGTAGCCCGCCGTTCAGGAACAACGTCAGAGGGAACAGTATGAAGTTGAGGAATATGATGGTAGCGTACCGCGCGAAAACAGGGAGGTTGGGCTTGTTGTAGAAAGCCGCCGCCGCGAGCACAGACGCAATGAGCACCGCCTGGTTTATCATAGAAACGGTGGACGCATCTTCGATGACGCGCATGATAGTGGATGCGATGGCGATGGCGAAGCCCGAAACGAGCATGATATTGGCGCGCTTCGTTTCAAGAGGCACTTCATCGGCATAAATCAATCTATGGAATACTTTTCGGATAGACTCTATCATGCATTTTCCTTCTCTTGCGCGCTTCAGTCCGTCCCGAATGGATACTCGCCGCGCAAGTCACATGCCGCTTTCTATCATGGCGCCGGCCGATCCCAACCCGAAACGGTCCTTGACGCGCAGCATTACCTTTTCCGCAATAGCGCCCGCGCGCTCCGCTCCGTTCCTCAGTGTTGCCACGAGCTCATCTGACGAGCGTATCTGAGCGTACCTTCGCTGTATTGGATCGAGCGCGTCTATAGTCACCTCGACTATGGCTTTTTTGAAATCCCCGTAGCCACGGCCCGACCATTCGTGCTCCGCGTCCGCCACGGTCTTCCCCGAGAGAGCGGCATATATCGTGAGCAGGTTGCTGACTCCCGGCTTGGCCTCCGGATCAAATCTGATCTCTCCGTCTGAGTCCGTCGTCGCGCGCATGATGGACTTCCTGATCTTGGCCTCATCGTCAAGGAGCGATATGAGGGAGTGCGGGTTCTCCGAGCTCTTGCTCATCTTAGCTGTCGGGTCATCGAGCGCCATGACACGCGCGCCGTCCTTCAGGAACCTCCCGTCGGGCACGACAAAGGTATCCTCCCCATATTTGTTGTTGATCCTTATCGCTATGTCACGCGTCAGTTCGATGTGCTGCTTTTGGTCGCTTCCGACAGGCACTACATCCGAATCGTAGAGAAGTATGTCCGCTGCCATGAGCACGGGATAAGCAAAAAGCCCCGTTGGAGCAGACTCGTTGCCCCTGCTCTTGTCCTTGAACTGCGTCATACGGGACAGCTCCCCCGTGTAGCTGTTGCACATGAGTATCCACGAAAGCTCCGCGTGCCCTGCGACATCGGACTGTACGAATACGATGGATTTCTTAGGGTCGATGCCGACGGCGAGGTATAGCGCGGCGACGTCAAGGATGGATGAGCGCAGTTCGCCTGGATCCTTAGGCAATGTTATCGCGTGAAGGTCAACGATGCAGTATATGCAGTCATTGCCATCCTGGAGATCGACGAACTGTTTCAGCGCGCCGAGGTAGTTGCCCAGATGGATGTTACCTGTTGGCTGCACGCCCGAAAAAACTCGTGAGACTTTCGTCTTACTTTGAGATGTCATTTCAAAAGTAGATTTTTTATCCATATTTCCTAACGCGAGCAAACTGCTATCAGTTTGCTTTATAATATTCATTTCGGAATTTTTCCCTTATTTCCGCTTCGAGGCGGGAGATCGTCACCTGACTGACTCCGTGTTCTTCGGCGACCTCCTTTTGGGTCTTCATGCCGAGCATCCGTTCGTCAAAGATGGCTCGTTCCTTGTCAGAGAGCTCCGCCATGACGTTCTTTATGAGATCGGCGTTTTCAAATGATTCATAACCGCTTTCTTCGACGCTGATGTATCGATCCAACGAACATTGGTCATCGTCGCCCTTGTTCTTGGCCACCTGGTCGAGGGAGTAGGCGCGGTAGGTGTTCACCGATTCCATGGCTTCGAGGATGTCCTCCTCGGAAACCTCCATATACTCGGCAAGCTCTCGTATCGTGGGAGGTCTGCCGTTCTCCTTTTGGAGCTTCTCGCGCGCCGATGAGAATTGGGTCACGAGGTCCTTCATGCGTCTCGGCACTTTGAGCGCCCAGCTTTTGTCACGAAAATATCTCTTGATCTCGCCGATAATGGTGGGTGTAGCGAAGCTCGTAAAGGCAAAGCCCTTGCCCTGATCGAATCTGTCGACAGCGAGCACGAGAGCCATAGATGCGACCTGATAGAGATCGTCGTAGTCTATGCCCCTGCCCGTATACTTCCTGCTGAGCATGTCGGCAAGGTACATATACTTCTCGACTATCTGATTGCGTAGCTCGTCGCTCGGGTGCTTGGCGTATGCCGCAAATAGCGCGTCGGTATCTTCTTTTGCTTTGCGCTTTTCTTCAGTCTTGTCTGACATTGATTCGCCTGTTCGTGCCGCTATCGCTTATTATGTTTTTCTGCCTGAGAGGCAGACGAGTGGGAGATATTTTTCGTCATTTTGATGACCGTTCCCGCGCCGTCGTTCGATACGACGCGGACATCGTCCATGAGAGCTTTGATGATGTAGATGCCTAGTCCGCCTCCTTGAATGCAACCGAGCTCGGGTTCTTTGTAACTGTCCGCGTCGAATCCGACTCCATCATCTATGACTGTTATCTCAAACTTGTTTTCGTGAATGGTACATTCGACGCGATATATGTATTCATCTCTGATATTGCTGTGACAGAGAATGTTGGAACATGCCTCTGAAACCGCGACTTTAATGTCCTCAATGGCTGTAACGTCAAATCCCGACTTTGCGGCAAGCGACGATATGGCAAGCCTCACGGTACTCACGTATTCCGCCTTACCGGGGACTGATAGTGTCAAGGTATCTGGCATAGCTCGCTCCTTATTGTTCTATCAGGACTTTGTCAAGACTCGTTATGCGTAGTAGCTTCTTGACGTTGTCCTTGGGGTTGAGGATGACGGTCTTGTGTTCGTTCCCTCTGATTGCGCCGTAGACTCCTATGATGACCCCTAGCCCGGTGCTGTCTATGTAATTCAATTTGTCCAGGTCAAGATATATGTCCGAAGGGTGAACATCATATGCCGCCTCGAGTTGCTTTCTCAGCTGATGCGCGTTTGAAATGTCTATTTCACCGATAAGGTCAAAACTCCATCTCTTTTTTTGTTCGTCGTAATTGCCGTTAATAGATAGTGACATGGCTATTCCTCTCCATCCTCTTCGTAGACTTCTTTGATCACCTTGGCCAGCGCTATGATCTGCGCGTCGGCACCGACCTTCATGATCTTGACGCCCTGCGTCGCGCGACTCAGCACTTTGACCTCCTTCGCGCGTATACGTATGATGATCCCGTCCGAATTGATGAGCAACACATCGTCGTCCTCGCCGATGATCGTCGCGCCGATGAGCTCTCCCGTCTTTTTGAACTTGGCCTTGTTATAGGTCAGTACGCCCTTGCCTCCGCGCTGTTGTATTTTGTAGTCCGCGACGTCTGTCCTCTTGCCGTAGCCGTTCTTTGTTACGACGAGCAACTGCTCTCCAACCTCTGCGAGATCCATGGCTACGATTTCGTCGTCGTCGTCCAGTTTGATTGCCCGCACGCCCGTAGCCTGCCTGCCCATCGGTCTCGCGTCTTCCTCTCCAAAGCAGATGCTCTGGCCGTTCTTCGTCACGATGATGACGACATTCGTGCCGCTGCTCTGCTTGATGCCTATAAGCTCGTCACCATCGCGCAGATTGATCGCGATGAGGCCGCCTTTGCGCGCCGTGTCGTAGTCGGACAGCGGCGTCTTTTTGATCGTGCCTCGTTTAGTGACAGCTATGAGGTACCTGTCCTCCGGGAACTCACGCGTAGGCATGACTGCCGTGATCCTCTCGCCCTGTGAGAACTGGAGGAAGTTGATCGCGGGCGTTCCCTTGGCGTTGCGGTTGGCCTCGGGTATCTCGTACGCCTTTATTTTATAAACCCTGCCGCGATTTGTAAAGAACATTAAATAATCATGCGTGGATGTGATGATGAGGTCTTTGATAAAATCGTTGTCGCGCGTCGTTCCGCCTATGATGCCCTTGCCCCCTCTTCGCTGGGACTTGAACACGTCCACGTCCATGCGCTTGATGTAGCCCAGATAGGTGATCGTGATAGCGACCTGCTTCTCTTCGATCAGATCCTCTTCCTCGATCTCCTCCGCTGACGCGGATATGACGGTCCGGCGTGCATCGCCCCATTTCCCTTTGACTTCAAGAAGCTCGTCCTTGATGACCCCCATGAGCTTACTTTCGTCTTCCAGCAGGCTCTTGTAGTAGGCTATGAGCTTCATTACCTCCTTGTATTCGTTCTCTATCTTCTCACGCTCGAGCCCCTGAAGGCGGGCGAGCCTCATGTCGAGGATGGCCTGGGCCTGGATGTCCGAAAGGCGGAACCTGTCCATGAGCTTCTGCTTCGCGTCGTCATAGCTCTCGCGTATCGTCCTTATTATTTCATCGATGTTGTCCAGGGCGATGATGAGGCCTTCGAGGATGTGGGCCCTCGCCTCGGCCTTTGCGAGGTCAAACTGCGTGCGCCTCGTCACGACTTCCTTCTGGTGTTTCAGGTAGAGGCTCACCATGTCGTAGAGCGTGAGCAGCTTCGGCTCGCCGTCCACGAGGGCGATCATTATCATGCTGTAGCTCTGCTGGAGCTGCGTCAGTTTGAAGAGGCGGTTCAGGACTATCTGCGGGTTTGCATCCTTTTTCAGCTCAACGACGAGGCGTATGCCCTCGCGGTTTGATTCGTCGCGCACCTCCGTCACGCCGTCGACCTTCTTGTCCTTGCCGAGGCATATCTCCGAAATCTTCGTGTGGAGCACGGCTTTGTTGACCTGGTACGGGATCTCCGTGATGATGATCTGCGTCTTGCCGCGGCTCGTCTCCTCCATCTCCGTCTTTGAGCGCACGAGCACGGAGCCGCGTCCCGTCCTGTACGCCTCCTTCGCCCCCTTCTTGCCGAGGATGGTCGCGCCTGTCGGGAAGTCCGGGCCTTTGACTATCTTCATGAGGTCGTCTACGCCTGACTCCGGCTCGTCTATCAGGAGCACGCAAGCATCTATGACTTCGCTGAGATTGTGGGGCGGTATGGACGTGGCCATGCCGACCGCGATACCGTTCGAGCCGTTCACGAGCAGGTTCGGGAAGCGCGACGGCACTACGGTCGGCTCCTTCTCGTCCCCGTCGAAGTTGGGCATGAAGTCGACGGTATCCTTGTCGATGTCGCGCAGCATCTGGAGCGCGAACGGAGTCATGCGCGCCTCCGTGTAACGCATGGCCGCGGCGCTGTCGCCGTCGAGCGAACCGAAGTTGCCGTGGCCGTTCACGAGCTGATAGCGCATCGAGAAGTCCTGCGCCATGCGCACCATCGCGTCGTATACCGCCGAGTCGCCGTGCGGGTGGTATTTGCCCATGACGTCACCGACTATGCGCGCGCTCTTCTTGAACGGCTTGTCGGGCGTCAGGCCGAGCTCGGTCATGCCGTAGAGGATGCGCCTATGTACAGGCTTGAGCCCGTCGCGCACGTCGGGCAGGGCGCGGCCAACGATGACGCTCATGGAGTAGTCGATGTACGAACGCCTCATCTCGTCGTGTATTTCGTGCTGTTCGAGCCTTATGCTGTCTAATAAATCCATACGGAGCAGTCCCTCTTCCTTTTTGTGTGGCTAGATCTATATATCCAAATTTTTCACGTACTTTGCGTTGTCCTCGATGAACTTGCGGCGCGGCGGCACCTTGTCGCCCATGAGCATGGAGAACGT
>JAISLZ010000097.1 GCA_031277015.1 Eubacteriales Family XIII. Incertae Sedis bacterium
AGAAAAAACGCGGGGCAGTTCATACGCTCCGCGCAAGTCTCAATATTAAAATAAATGATGGAATCGGCCGAGACGGCCGGGCTTAATTTACCGTGCCCCCCCCCTGGAATAATATGGGAACGAAGCCCGTTTCAAGGGGGATGCATCGATATTGTTTGCCATGTTCGCGCGTATCACTCCTGTTTCCCTCTCTTTATTGCTCCAGCAACGCACACACTCGCACACACGCGGTTTTACCAATTGACTGGATGCCGCACCTTATTCTCGCACCACCAACTGTGACCAACATCCTTCTTGATTATACTATATTTCGATTTCCATTGACAAACTTTTTTGTGTAAAACGATATTTCGGGTTCTCGACAGTTGCATAAGGTATAAAGACCTTACAAACCGCTATTTGACCCCAATCAGGTCAACCGTTTCCTGACATACGCTAGGATACTCGATCCGGATTCCAAGCAAGGCACACCTTACTCTATCAAGAAAGGGCCTCATGACGTTACTACCAACCAAAAGATCTGAATAAAAAAATCAAAGGAATTTTGCGGTGATGGATTACATACAACATTTTTTAGAACTGCGAAAAGAGACGAAAACCCAGTATCTATGCGGCTTTCATCTCTTTTTCATCTTCTCAACTGTCGAGAACCGGATTGTATCACAACAATTCCCCGTGCGGCATCCGTTAGATACCGTTCTCCAAGAATGAGGCTTTTGACAAAAACGCATTTAACACCATAATAATTACCAGTAACGGGTTTTATTTTACCGCAAATCACCTTAACGAAATGCCGCAAATTACTTTAATTGTATTTGATTTTGCATTTTGATTTGTTATATAATGATCCTAGGGAAGCGCTGATTAATGTTTGCCCACGGCAGAGCAACAGGCGAAAAGCGTTTTGAAATTGCAGGATCCGGACAAAACAAAGACACATCTTGCAATGGCCGATGTAAAGCCGTCTCTCTTGCTTAAGGGCGAGAATCCGAGACTGATAGATGAGTGGCAGATGGCGCCTGTTCTTTGGGACGCTGTCCGCAACGCTGTTGACGAGCGCGGCGAAGAAGGGCTGTTCATCCTGACCGGTTCAACTACAGTAGACGAATCAATGATCATGCATTCCGGCACGGGACGAATTTCCCGTATGGTGATGTATCCGATGAGTCTGTATGAATCAAAAGAGTCAAACGGGAGGATTTCCCTCTCAGGATCTATTTAAGAATCCGAGCTTGGATATTGACGGTATCGCTTCGGATCTATCGCTTGAAGGCCTTGTTTTTGCGGCTTGTCGCGGCGGTTGGCCCTCAAGCCTGAACAAAAGGACAAAGAAAGCGAAGTTGTATGAGGCGCAGAACTACGTCGCAAATATCTGCGACAGCGATGCGTCTACTGTTGATAGCGTGAAAAGAAGCCCGGAACGCGTGAAAGCGGTGCTCCAGTCATATGCGCGAAATATCTCAACCCTTGCCACTGACAAAACCATCCTTGAGGATGTTTCTTCAAACTATATGGATATTTCTGAATCGACACTATTTTCTTACCTAAACGCTTTGGAGCGGCTTTATGTAATTGAAGATGTTCCGGCTTGGGGCCCGGCGATACGTTCGGCAACGGCGATGCGCGCGGGCAAAAAAAAAGGAATTCACGGATCCGTCTATTGCAGTGGCTGCATTCATGTTGTCACCCGACGCGCTTTTGCAGGATTTGAATACTTTTGGGTTCATTTTCGAATGTCTTTGCATCAGGGATCTTAAGGTGTATTCCTCCGCTATGGGAGGCCATGCGTCTTATTATCACGACAGATACGGCCTGGAAGCTGACTGTGTGCTGCACCTCGCCGACGGCCGATACGCGCTTATCGAATTCAAGCTAGGCAGCCGGGAGATTGAAGAAGGCGCCGCTCATTTGGTAGAGTTGAAACAGTTGATCCAAAAGGCGAACGCGGAAAAACGGGCAAGGCTCCGTGAACCCGACCTTTTGCTTGTAATTACAGGCGGCGAAATGTCATATACAAGGAACGACGGCGTGAAGATCGTGCCAATTGGATGTTTGCGGGATTAATCCATCTCTAACTGACCAGTATGCCGCAGCTCGCAAAAAAGCCAAAGTTTTCTCCCAAAACGATATTATTTCCCCCGCAAAAGTGATATCATTTTTTTGTCGTCCAGCGCCAGACAGCGGAGACGACGATATGGATTGGCGACTGTGTGCAAGGAGGTAGCGGTTATGAAAAAATGGGTATGCGACATATGCGGTTATGAGGTCGAAGCCGACGCACCGCCCGATGAGTGCCCCGTCTGCGGTGTCGACGCGAGCCACTTCGAAGAATCCTGATCCCGTCTTGAAATCACAGGGGAGGCGATTGAGTTCGGCTCCCCTATGATTTGGGTAATTATGACCCATTGCGAGTCGGCGCTAGCGTGGGCAAGGTATGAATCAGTATTTCCCTAAAGCTCCCGGCCCGTTTTGTTTGCCTCTTCAAAACGCTTGATCTT
Organism: Eubacteriales Family XIII. Incertae Sedis bacterium; assembly: GCA_031277015.1. Classification (GTDB taxonomy): domain Bacteria; phylum Bacillota; class Clostridia; order Peptostreptococcales; family Anaerovoracaceae; genus JAIRPC01. The sequence goes on from JAISLZ010000097.1 coordinate 2,499, forward strand.
CTTTGACGTCGTTACGATGAAATCGTCGTCTCGCAGATATATTTTGCGGATGCGCTTGAATATCGGCAGTTCAGCGTTCACCTTGTCCACTTCCGCGTGTACGAGGCCGTCCACCTGCTCCTGCGTGTGATCTTCGCCAAGGACGTCCTTCACCCCTTCGGGGTCGATCTTCACGGTAAGCGCGATGACCGTGTCGTCGTTTTTCTCCGAAATCGTCTCCCAGACCATCATCTCCCCGAGCACATTAGAGCGCCCAAGGAAGTATTCGAGCTCCTCGGGGAAGACGTTCTTGCCGGTCTTCGTGATGATGACATTCTTCTTGCGCCCGGTGATGAACACGAAATTGTCTTCATCTATATATCCATAGTCGCCCGAATGGAACCAGCCGTCCTCCATGACTTCGGCTGTCGCGGCTTCATCGCCGTAGTAGCCCATCATGACGGCGTCGCCGCCTATGACGATCTCGCCTATGCGCGTCTCGGGGTCGGGGTCCTCTATGCGCGCTTTAAATCCCGGCACGATGTAGCCCGCGCTGTCGGACTTGCCGCCTGCTATCGGGTTCAGCGCGCAGATGGGGGAGCTCTCGGTCAGGCCGTAACCCTGAACGGCACCGACGCCAAACGCCTGTATCCCGTCGATGACCGCGGGGTCTATGGCTGCGCCGCCGCAGATGATCAGGCGCATGTTGCCGCCGAACAGGGCCCTGATCTGCTTGAAAAATATGTTGCCGAGGTCCAATCCTATCTTCTTCGTGACCTTGTTGAGGGAAAGGACGCGCAGCAGCAGCTTCTCTTTACCCTCTTTCCTAACATTCTGCCATATTTTTTTATATAAATTTTCAAAGATAAGGGGCACGCCCAGGAAGAGGGTGGGGTGGGCTTCCGCGAGGTTGTCCACGATGTAGCGCAGCCCTTCGCAGTAGGCTATCGACGCGCCCTGCGTCAGCGGAATGAGGAAGCCGCACGTCGCCTCGTAGGTGTGGTGCAGCGGCAGGAACGAGAAGAATATGTCGTCAGGGCCTATGCCGATGACCGTAGTCGGGATCATGCATTCGGCCGCGATGTTTTTGTGGCTGAGCATGACGCCCTTCGGCGTGCCCGTCGTGCCCGAGGTGAAGATGAGTATGCCGAGCCGCTCTGCGTCTATCTGCGCGTCCGCGAAGCTCCGGTCGCCGCCCGCGAGCAGCGCCTCGCCTTCGCTTATGAGCGTGTCCACGCTCGTTTCGGCGGGGTCCAGGCCATCCGGCTGCGCGTCCTGCCTGACCCACAGGCTTATCTGTGTCTTGCCGCCGTCCCGGATCTCCTGCATCATCGGCGCGAATTTCTTCGGGTAGAAGATGGCCTCTGCCCCGGCAGTGATGAGCAGGTTCTCTATCTCGCCTTTCTGCAGTTCCTTGTCGAGAGGCACGACGACGCCCGTGCCGCAGCAGGCCGCGAGGTAGGCCGTGGACCACGCGTAGCTGTTGTCGCCTATGACGGAAATGTTCGCGCCCGCGAGCCCGCGGGCCATGAGCGCCGTGCCGATGCTGCTCACGCGCGCGTAGGCGTCGTCGTAGGTGTATTTCGCGTAAGGCTCCTTGTGCGAAGGCTTCTCCCAAAACGCCGGCCGCTCGCCCCACTTCGCGACGCTCGTCTCGAACATCTGCTTGATGTTCACGATGGGGCGTATCTCGTTCATCTCGCCCGCCTTGTCGTTGTACTTCATGTACTTGTCCGGATTCGAGCGGAGGAAGTCGTACATCTCCTGCGCCCACTTTGTATCGCGCTCCGTGATCTTCGCGTATTCGTCTGCCGGTATTGGTTGTTTGTATGCCATAGGTATCCTCTCCTTTGTCGCCCTGCGTCGCCCTTTTTGCCCTTCCATGTGGACGCCCTCATTTCACGGAGGCCGTACTATACATCACAACCTCTCCAAGGACTATCCGATATTTTTATTATAAAACAATCCCGCCGTGTTTTCATTATGAAATTTTGGCCGAAAGCCCCCCAAGGAACACGCAATTTTGGCAGTGTGGAAAAAAATCATTTACAATATAGATAATTAAACGTGGTGGAGTAGGAGACATAAGCCTGTGCTATGCGGATCAACGCTCCAAGCGAATACAAGATTCCGTCACGCTCTCCGACGCACACACACTCCTAGGGAGGAGACTGACTGATGAGAAAATGGAACGCGATACTCTCGGCGCTTTTGATCGCTGTTTTCCTTCTCCACGGCGTCATCGGCGGTTTTCTGCTGCTAGGCGTAGGCAAGGGAGAAGCGAATTTCCTCGCGTGGATCGGGTGCGGACTGATTGCCATCCATGTGGCCTTCGGCGTGATGTTCACGGTGCAGGCGATCAGGAGCGGTAAAGCGTCGGGCAAATGGTACCTTCGGCAAAACGCGCTATTCTGGGCGCGCAGGATCAGCGGCGTGTGCATCCTCGTGCTCGCGTTCTTCCACTTCAGGCTGTTCGGCGCCGAGGAGGGCGGCCGGTATGTTCTATTTGAATTCACGACATTGCGCCTTATCGTACAGCTGCTTCTGACTGCCGCGCTATTCACGCATATATTTATGAATATCCGCCCATTGCTCGTCTCCTTCGGCATCTTGAAATATAAAAAGCGCAGAGTAGATATCTATATAATTGTGTCAGTTGCGCTTCTGTTCTGCACCTATGCGACCATCTTCTATTATGTGGGGTGGCTGTCATGAGCGCGCGGGCCATCGTCGTCGGTTCGGGGCTTGCGGGGCTGTTTGCCGCACTGGAGGCGGCGGAGCAAGGCGTCCCTGCCGCGCTTATATCTGTCCGGCCAAGCGAGCGGGCGCAGTCCGTCATGGCGGAAGGCGGGATCAACGCCGCGCTCGGCGAGGACGACAGCACGGAGAACCACTACAACGACACCATGGCGGCAGGGCGCTTCCTCGCCGACCCGAACGCTGTTTGCAAACTGACCGCGGCCGCGCCCGGTATCGTGCGCCGGCTGCTCGATCTGGGCGTGCTGTTCAACATGAGGGGCCATGATGAGCCGGAACTGCGCTACTTCGGCGGCCAGAAAATCAAGCGGACAGTCTTCGCGCAGAGCGGAAGCGGCAAGCAGATCATGAGCGCGGTGATACAGGAGGCCCGCAAGTATGAGGCGCGCGGGCTGATCACACGCTATGACCGCCACGCATTCGCGGGTCTCGCCGTGGGCGATAATGGATGTACTGGATGCTCTATACGCAAAGCCTACTCCGGCGAAATGACCTATCTGCATGGCAGCGTAATCATTGCAGCCGGCGGCATGCACGGGCTGTTCGGCGGCACGACCGGTTCCCTCGACAACTCCGGCGCGGTGACGGCGGCGCTGTTCCGGACGGGCGTACCGCTCGCCAACGGCGAATTCATCCAGTACCACCCGACGACAGCGGCCATGCCCGGCAAGCGGCTGCTCATAAGCGAGGCGGCCCGCGGCGAAGGAGGGAGGCTGTTCGTCCTGCGCGATGGAAAGCCGTACTACTTCATGGAGGATAGATATCCCGAGCTCGGCAACCTCTCGCCCCGCGACGTCATCTCCCGCGAGATGTGGTCGCTTGGCGAGCAGGTGTACTTGGATTTGACAGGCTTGCCTGACGAGGTTTTCAGGGCACGTCTGTCCGATACGCTTGACGACTGCCTGACGCATCTGCGGATTGACCCGAGGCAAAACCCGATCCCCGTCGCCCCCGGCGTCCACTACTTTATGGGAGGGATTTTTGTCGATGAAAACCACAGGACCGCGTTTCCGGGGCTGTACGCCGCCGGGGAATGCTGCTGCCAATACCACGGGGCAAACCGACTGGGCGGCAACTCCCTTCTGGGGGCGATATTCGGAGGGATTGCCGCAGCGCACTCCGCGCTCGCCGATGGGCCTCAGGCAATCGGCGGCGAATATCTTCCCCCTGATACCGAGCAGAGCGCGGAGGATAGGATTGCAACGCAGACTATCGTGCGGGACGCCCTTGGCATAGCGCGTGACCGCGCCGAACTTGAAAACGGCATCGCGACGCTTGAGGGATTGCCGGGCAGTATGCCGCTGCTGGCGAGGGCGATAATGACGGGGGCGCTGGAGCGGCGCGAAAGCAGAGGCGCCCATCTGCGGACGGATTATCTCGAACAGAACGACACGGGATTCCGGAAGACCACCGTCGTTTCATACGATGGCGGCACAATATCGGCGCGCTTTGAAAACATACCCGAAAGGCGGTGAATCTGTGGGGTTTAGATGTTCCCTGAAAATCAAAAGGCAGGAAAAACCGGGCGCTGCCCCGTACTGGCAGACATTCTCCTCCGAAGCGGGCGGCGAGGCGACGGTAGCCGCCGCCCTTCGCGAGATCAACGACCGAACCCCGCTGACGGATTTGGACGGCGGCCGGGCAATGCCGATATCGTGGGAGTGCGCGTGCTTGCAGCGCAAATGCGGCGCCTGCGCCATGCGCGTCAACGGGGCGCCACGGCTTGCCTGCTCCGCGTTTTTAAGCGAGTTCCCGGGGGGCGAGATTGTACTGGAGCCGCTCGGCAAGTTCCCCGTAATATCGGACTTGACCGTGGACAGGAGCGTAATATTCGAGCGGATGAAACAGGCGCGGCTTTGGCTTGAGGAAAAGGCGTATCTGTCCGGGCGGCGGCACGAAGTCTCGTACCAGTCGGCACGCTGCCTGATGTGCGGGTGCTGCCTGGAGGTCTGCCCGAATTTCGGCGCGGCCGAGGATTTTGGCGGTGCGCTGCTGTCCGTGAACGCCTACCGGACGCTAGAGCAGAGCAGCGGCGGAGGACACAAAAAAGAGATGTCGGAAGCATATAGAAAACTCTATTTCAGCGGTTGCGGCGGGTCGCTCGCCTGCCACCAAATCTGCCCTCTGGAGCTGCCCGTCGAAGAATTGCTCCTCCGCTCAAACGCCGTGGCGGTCTGGGGGCGGTGATTCAATTCATGCAAATACGATGATAAAATTAATGCGAAACCGATGATTGACTTAATGCGAAACCGATGATAAAATTAATGCGAAACCGATGATAGGATTAATGCGAAACCTATGATGCGATGTTTGCAGACTTAGGGAAGCGCTGATTAATGCTTATCTGCGGCAGGAGCAAGGGCAATGTATATATCAAGAGTAATTGACACAATGATCAAGGACGTACTCGCTGTTGCGGGTGGCGTAGTCATCGAAGGCCCTCGCTACTGCGGCAAAACTACCACCGCGAAACAGTCCTGCGCAAGTTCCGTGGCGTTTGACAAGGAGCCGGGATTGTTGCTGATAGCGCAGACCGACCCTTCGGAAATACTTGCGGGCGACACCCCGCGTTTGATTGATGAATGGCAACTAGCCCCACCCGTCTGGAACGCAGTAAGGCATGAAATCGATGAGAGGGGCAAGCCGGGACAATTCATATTGACAGGTTCGGCCGTACCCCGGGACGATATAACGAAACACAGCGGAGCGGGACGTTTCGTGCGTCTCTATATGGAGACAATGACCCTTTCGGAAAGAGGGATATCTTCGTCCTCGATTTCGCTTGCGGGCCTGTTCTCCGGGAAGGCGAAAAAAACCTCGACAGGCGGGCCGTCCGTGCGCGACTATGTGCGTGCCATGATTCGCGGCGGATGGCCGGGCCTTAATGATGCGAATGAGGAAGGCGCAAGGATGGTGCTCGAAACCTACGTAGACGAAATCTCACGGACGGATATCAACATCCCGAATGAAGTAAAACATGATCCCATGCGCGTCAGCGCGATGCTTCGCTCCTTATCCAGAAATACCGCCAATGAATTCCCTATTTCCAAGCTGGCTGCCGAATCCGCAGACGCCGGAAAGCCGCTTACGGAACAAACCGTCAGGAATTATCTCGATGCGCTACGCAGGATTCATATCCTCAAGGATCAGCCCTCATGGAACACCCACCTTCGCTCCAGAGTGCGGCTGATTCGCAATCCCAAACGCCATCTGGCCGATCCGTCTATCGCGCTTGCCGCTATCGGCGCATCGGAAGAAGAATTGCTGCACGACGGCGAAGCGCTGGGATTCTTTTTTGAATCCCTCGTGGTGCATGACCTTCGGGCGCTTTCAGCCGCTTTGGGCGGGGAGGTATTCCATTACCGTGATTCCAGCGGGCTCGAAATCGATGCCATAGTGGAACTTAGAAACGCAAAATGGGGCGCCATAGAAGTCAAGATGCCGGAAAAGGATATAGATAGGGCGGCCAAGAACCTGCTCGCGCTGAAGCACAAGCTAGCTGATCACGTACAGGAGCGTTGCGCCTTTCTTGCTGTCGTCACGCCGGGCAAAGCTTCCTACCTTCGCCCCGACGGCGTACGGGTCATCTCGCTCGGGCACCTTGGGCCATAGGCGATGCCGATGAGGAACGCGTGTATATCATCAAATAATATGCCCGCGCCTTTGCCTTATTGCCAATGGTCTGATTGCGCTCATCTTTTTCTTCGATTTTCATTTCTCAAGTGAGCTGATTGTCTCCCAAAGACGAGGCATTCTATCTGATGTCGCCGGACAACACGTCTGACGTCTGGCTTCGCAAGAAACGGAAGATCATCGACGGGAGACGCTGCCTTATCAAAGGCGGGAGCGGCGACCAGACAAGAGCCGTACAATGAGGCTCTGGCAAGCGAAATCATGCGCAGGCTCGGCATTTCGCACGTACCTTATACACTGACAGTCATAGGCGAATACCCCTACAGCGTCTGCGAGGATTTCATCACGAGTGATACTGAGCTGGTCAGCGCATTGCATATCATGCAAACCCAAAAACGCGACAACAGTACATCACCGTACCGCCATTTCATTGAATGCGGTGAGGGTCTTGGCATCCCGAACGCAATGGAATATCTGCCCCTCACGCCCTTTCGGGTTCGATCCCCCTTTTGTCAACGTCATATAAAAATATGAACATCTTGCGATGTCCACATTTTTCCATATTGGTGGAGAATAGGGGGATCGAACCCCTGACCTCGTGATTGCGAACCACGCGCTCTCCCACTTGGTAGTGAAACGATATACCATTATCAAGAGGGATGAGTGATGTATATCCACCAATCTTCTGCCATAGTCTATTAGTATTATCGCACATATTCTGCCTATTGCAAAGCAAAATCGCACCTTTGCCGCTTTCTCCCGTCCCTATATATAATGGAAGCGCAAGGGGGAGGGAGCTTCACGCCATCGGGGTGAACCTTAACCAGATTGCGAGGAAGGCGCACGTGCTGGACGTGGTTGACGCAGCTCGCTATGACGTGAACATCGCCGCCCTGAACAAGGCCGTCGTGGAGATTACGGACGCCGTAATGCTGCCCCGACGGGCGGGCGAAACTTAACAACGCTTTCAAATAAAGAGGCAACCCAAAATGCCATGAATATCTGCATGACATCCGGCAATGCCGAAAGATGCTGCGGCAACTACGTGGCGATAAAAAATCCACAGCCAGTTCAAGGCATACTCAGAAATTCCGCCGCTGTCAGTATTTCAGGGTGGACGATGCCCGACTCCAGAAAATCCTTGTCCCCGGTGAGAAGCACGTCCGCTTTTGCGGAAAAGGCTGCCCGGAGAATTGGGCGGTCATTCACATCACGTATAGCAAGTTCCTCAATTGCCTGTGCTGATGGCGGCGGCGTAGGGACAATCTCTACAGAAATTGCAAGCGCAGAAACGAAATGCTCAAAATCCTGTATCCGGTGCGAGAATTTCCTGCTGTAGACCCGGCGCAGCTCATCCATTGAATAATCGCAGACTAGGGCATCATTAGGCGGCATCACTGCCTTCATGTAGGCGCGGGCCGGGACGCTTTGCGGGAAAAGGGCTGCGGATACCAAAATGTTGGTATCAATAAGGACCCGCATCACTCCGCTGCCTTGCCGCGCATTTCCATAAGCATATCCACCACATCGTCGTCAGACCGCAACCCGGCTTTTTCCGCTTCGCCCTCCATCGCCGTCTGCAACATCTTCATAGCGTACACTGCGGAATTCATCATGACGACCTGATCTTCCTTTTGGATCAAGGTCACCCGGTCGCCGGTCTGCACCCCAAGAACCCTGCGGATGTCTTTCGGTAAGGTAATCTGCCCTTTAGCCATCACTTTTGCATTGTCAACCAATATGTTTTCCATCGTAACCTCCATGTCAAACGGGCAAAGGCTGTATTCCCTACTTACCCTACCAACAGTATATCCGCATCCATCAAAAAATGCAATTAAGAAAGAGGTACATGGTCATCAGCTATGATTTCAGGTAAAACGGAAACCTTAGCGCACCCCCCCCCCCATTCGTCCGTTTCGCGCTCGCGAAGGCGGCGGTCACATACGGCCTCGAACTTATGATGGCGCTGCTGGACATAGTGCAAGGGCTGATCGCACGCATCATGGCGACGGCAGGCTTTTCGGGTGCGGACGGCAGCGTCCTCCCGGACAGTATAAAAGACGCGATAAATGACACAGGCTTCTTCGAGAGCATACCGCTGTGGGCGGTCACGCTGCTTGGCGGGCTGTTCATAACGATCCTCAGCTTCATCATGATAATGAGCGTGTATGGCCGTTTTTTTAAGCTGTATATGTACACGGCCATCGCGCCCGTGCCGCTTTCGTCATTCGCAGGCGAGCCGTCGCAAAGCATGGGTATCTCATTCATGAAATCTTACGCGGCGGTATGTCTTGAGGGCGCGATCATAGTGCTTGCCTGCATCATCTTCTCGCTGTTCGCATCCGCACCCCCTGTTGTTGACGAAAGCGCGGCGGCAGTGACGCAGGTATGGAGCTACGTGGGCGAACTCATTTTCAACATGATTGTCCTCGTAGGCGCGGTGAAGATGGCCGATAGATTAGTCCGTGAGATGCTCGGCCTCGGCTGACAGGAAAAGATTGGAATTTCTAAAGTTCAATACCTTCGGATTCCAGAAATTGCGCGACGGCCATAGGCTTTGGGGATTCAAGGTCAAGACAGAGAAAATCTTTGTCCCCGGTCAGGATCACATCGACCCCGTTTACTATTGCAGCGTTCAATATCGGCTGGTCTTTCGGGTCGCGGATCAGTTTCTCGGCATTTTCCACAGAAAGTATCAGCTCATACGACAATTCGGAGAGAAACACCTCCGCATCCGCAAGTATATTCGGCGTCTTGCGCTTTATTACGTCCCGCATTTCAGTGACGTTTCGGTCGCAGAGGACAAGTTCGTGATTGTCTGCTACGTAAAGCAGCGTTTTTGCCACCCTGGAATTTTTGAACCACATTGCGGACAGCAATATGTTCGTATCAATCAGTATCCTCATGCCCCGGTTTCGCCGTAGCGAACTTCATCCACAAGTTTCTGGACGTCATTTTCGTCACGTAGGCCGAGCTGTCTTGCAACGCCGTCCATGGCGTTCTGCGCTTTGTACAGCGCTTTTGTGGAAGCGTTGCCAAGCACAATTTCGCCGGATTCGTTTTGGGACAGCAGGATTTTGTCGCCGGGGTTCAGCCCAAGCAGCCTGCGTATCTCTGCCGGGACCGTAATTTGGCCATTGGCGGAAAGTTTCACGAGGTTCATAAAAAGCGCCTTTCTTTTTTTGAAATCTCAAAATTATTTTATACCACTATTGTACCACAGGATTTTTCAGGAGGGAATCCATTATGGAAGTAAAAATCAACAAGGAGATCAGGAAGTAAAACTGTCCACGGAACCCGGGACGGTTCAGTTCCGGTTCAAATGTACGGTGACAAAAGCAGGATCAGAAATCTGTTGCCGCCGGATGCGAAGCTTCACCACAACAGCCGGGCTCTGTCGCGAAAATGGGCAAGCGGAAAAGTCGTGTTGCGTGTGGACTGCGACAAAGGAAAAGTTCATACGAGAATGTGCACTGTCGAGCATCCCTTCGGTTCCGTCAAGTGGTATGGCGACGCCGGATACGTCCTTTGCCGCGGGAAACTCAAAGTTTCGGCAGAGATTGGGCTGTCGTTTCTGGGTTACAACATAAAACGGGCAATTAATATGCTCGGAGCAGAGCAGATGATGAAGATGCTTGGGGAGCAATGACGAACCACCTTTCTTTTTTCAGAAGAACCACATCCTAATCTCGCGTTAAAAGGTTGAAAAATACACAAAAACCGGCTTCAGAAAGCCGATTTTCGGACAGTGTGTGGCG
>JAISLZ010000021.1 GCA_031277015.1 Eubacteriales Family XIII. Incertae Sedis bacterium
ATACTCGATTTCGTCTTCGTTTTTTTGGTTTCGTTATTCGGTTTTCAAGGTGCAACCCCGCGGCTTCAGCCTTTCGCAGACGGCGCTCTGCCGGCTGCACTTCGCCATGCGCGGGCGGCACCCCTTTTTAGAGAGCCGACGTATATTATACGTCCTTAACACACCACATGTCAATTAAAAGTTTCTGGAAATATCTGGACGGGGCGCATAAGGACACCTCTAAAGAAGCACTGATTAATTCCACCTTTCGAAATTGGCCGTCCCTTTTATATAAGTATTACGTCCTTCACAGTCTCCGCTATGTTCGCTACGGTGAAGCCGAACAGTTCGAAAAGCTGCGAGGCGGGAGCGGACTTGCCGAAGCGATCCATCGTAACGTACGCGCCCGAGGGGCCGATTATCCTACCCCATGACTGGCTGGAACCGGCCTCAACCGCAACCCTCGCAGTCACGGACGAAGGCAATACACTCTCACGATATGTCGCGCTCTGCTTTTCAAAGATGTCCAGACACGGGACGCTGACGACACGGACGCCGAATCCGTCCGCAGCGAGGGATCTGGCCGCCTTGATCGACGGTGAGACTTCCGAGCCACTGGCTACGATGATGGCGTCAAGCTTCCCTCCAGCTTCCCCTTCTATTATATATGCGCCTTTCTCCGCATCGGGCCCGGAGCCTTCGAGCACCGGCAGGTTCTGGCGTGTAAGGGCAAGCACTGAAGGTGCGCTTGTATTTTCCATCGCCTGTTTCCAAGCCACACGCGCCTCGTACTCATCCGCCGGGCGGAACACGTTGACGTTCGGAGTTGCGCGTAGCATGGCGATCTGTTCGACAGGTTCGTGCGTAGGTCCGTCTTCGCCCACGCCTATGCTGTCGTGTGTCAGCAGACATATAAGAGGCAGGCCCATGAGCGCCGAGAGCCTGAGCATGGGCTTCATGTAGTCAGCGAAGACGAAAAAAGTGGCGACGTATGACCTTAGCCCGCCGTGGAGCAGTATACCGTTACCTATGGCAGTCATGCCGAGTTCTCTAACACCAAAGTGTAAGTTGCGCCCCGCACGATCAGACGCGGAGAAATAGGAGCTACCGTTCATGACGGATTTGTTCGAGGGCCCCAGGTCAGCCGAGCCTCCAATCAGGAATGGCAGTCTATCTGAAAGTTCGTTCAGTATCCGGCCGGATATCGAGCGTGAAGCGTCGTCCTTTGGCTCGAAATCGAAGTAGGAGTCCCCGAATGTGTCCGCAGGCACCTCGCCCGTGAGATAGCTCATAAACAGCGCCCCATCCTCCGGGTATTTATCCCTGTATGTCGCAAAAAGTTCGTTCCAGGCGGCCGCCTTGGCGTTGCCTGAACCTGCCAACGACCGATAGCCGTCATATATATCATCCGGCACGTAGAAGCGCTCCGCGTATTCCCAGCCGAGGCTGTCACGGAGTACATCGAGGTTCTCCTCACCGACAGGCTCGCCGTGAGACTTGGCCGTCCCCGCGCGATCCGGCACGCCATATCCTATCGTCGTCTTGATTTTTATAAAGGAAGGCTTCGACGTATCCGCCTTCGCCGCCGCGATGGCCTCACCTATTTTGTCAGGATCGTTACCGTCATCCACTTCAAAGACCCCGAATCCAAAAGCCTCCATGCGCTTCGTCACATCTTCGGTGAAAGCGATGGAAGTGGATCCTTCTATGGTGACGTCGTTGGAATCAAATAGCACTATGAGCTTGTCCAGCCCGAGCGTACCCGCCAGAGAGAACACCTCGGACGATATGCCCTCCATGAGGCAACCCTCGCCACCGAGCGCAAAGGTGTAGTGGTCAATTAGCTTCATGTCATCCTTGTTGAACACCGCGGCGAGATGCGCCTCGGCTATTGCCATGCCGACGGCCATACCCATGCCAGCGCCGAGAGGGCCGGTCGTCGCCTCTACCCCCGGGGTAAGGCCATATTCGGGATGTCCGGGTGTAATGGAGTCGAGTTGCCTGAAACGTTCCAATTCCTCGATAGTGATCTTGGGATATCCGAACAGGTGCAGGGTAGAGTAGAGCATAGCGGAGCCGTGTCCCGCCGACAGCACGAATCGGTCACGGTCAAACCACGTCGGTTCGCCAGGGGCATGATCCATATGATCTGCGAACAGCGAATAGATGATAGGCGCGGCTCCGAGAGGGAAACCCGGATGTCCCGAGTTCGCCTTCTGTACGGCATCCGCCGAAAGTATCCTGATTGCGTTGGCTGCCCTTACCTTACTCATTTGTTTTCCCTCCATCGTGATTTGATTTTTATCACTATATCTATTTTATTTTATCAATTTCCGTTTGCCGCATAACCCCCAGGATAATCGAAACGCCGCACGAGGCGGCGTCTGCTTGTTGTTTGCTAATTGTTGATGCGCTCGACCAGGTTCTGTGGAAGTCGCTCGAAGTGGTCGAACTGCATGACATACACGCCGCGCCCTTGCGTCTTGGAGCGCAGATCTGTCGCGTAGCCGAACATCTCCGACAGAGGTACAAATCCCCTTACGATGGCAGCCCCGCTTCGTATGTCCGAACCTTCGATGCGGCCGCGCCGCGAGCTCACGTCGCCTATGACATCGCCCATGTATTCCTCGGGCACGGTGACCTCGATCTTGAATATGGGCTCGAGCAATACAGGAGCTGCTTTCTTCACCGCTTCGCGGAAAGCCATCGAGCCTGCAATCTTGAACGCCATCTCCGAGGAGTCGACCTCATGGTGATTGCCATCAAATAGCTCGACACCGACATCGACCACCTGGTAGCCGGCGAGCGGCCCATTCTGCATGGCCTCCTTGACGCCGTTCTCCACGCTCGGGATAAATTCCTTAGGAATAGCGCCGCCGACTATTGAATTTTTGAACTCGAAGCCTTCGCCCGCCTCGCGCGGATATACCCTGATCTTCACGTGGGCGAACTGCCCGTGACCACCAGACTGCTTCGCGTACTTGTGGTCCACTTCGGCCTTTGTCCCTATCGTCTCTTTGTACGAAACCTGTGGCTTGCCGATATTGGCCTCCACCTTGAACTCGCGCATGAGCCTGTCAACGATGATCTCGAGGTGCAGCTCTCCCATGCCGGCGATGATAGTCTGCCCCGTCTCCTCGTTCGTGTAGGTGCGGAAAGTCGGATCTTCCTCAGCCAGCTTCGCAAGAGCGACGCCCATCTTCTCCTGACCCGCCTTCGTCTTGGGCTCGATGGCGATCTCGATAACCGGGTCGGGGAAGTCCATCGATTCGAGCACTATCTTGTGCTTCTCGTCACATAGCGTATCACCCGTCGTTGTCTCTTTCAGGCCGACCGCGGCCGCTATATCGCCTGAATATACCTCCTCTATCTCCTCGCGCTTATTCGAGTGCATCTGGAGGATGCGGCCTACGCGCTCCTTCTTGTCGCGTGTCGGATTGTACACATACGAACCGGATTTAAGTGTGCCCGAATAAACGCGGAAAAAAGCGAGCTTGCCGACAAACGGGTCGGCCATGATCTTGAATGCAAGCGCCGCAAAATGGCCTTTGTCGTCAGCGGGACGAATGACGGTTTCACCTGTCTTAGGGTTCTCTCCTGTGATAGCCGGGACGTCGAGAGGGGACGGCAGATAGTCCACGACAGCGTCGAGCAGTGGCTGCACACCCTTGTTCCTGTAAGCGCTGCCGCAGAGGACCGGGTACACCGAACCTTCGATAGTCATTTTGCGAAGCGCTACCTTGATCTCCAAGGTTGTCAAATCTTCGCCTTCAAGATATTTCTCTATAAGATCCTCATCCGACTCGGCCACTGCCTCAACGAGGCTATGCCTACACTCGTCGGCCTGCTCGCGATATTCCTCTGGGATAGGCCCGGTCTCGTACTCGGCGCCGGTTTCATCCTTGTACACCTTGGCGTTCATCTCCACTAAATCTATGACTCCGATGAATCTGTCTTCGGCTCCGATGGGAAGCTGTATCGGCACGGCGTTCGCTTTCAGTCTATCCTTGACCATATCAACGACCCTTAGGAAATCAGCGCCCATTATGTCCATCTTGTTAACAAAGATGATCCTCGGCACGCCGTACTTCTCCGCCTGACGCCAGACGGTCTCGGACTGCGGCTCTACGCCACCCTTCGCGCACAGCACGGTGACAGCACCGTCAAGTACGCGCAACGAACGTTCAACCTCCACGGTGAAATCGACGTGACCAGGCGTATCGATGATGTTGATCCTCACATCCTGCCACTGCGTCGTCGTCGCTGCACTCGTGATAGTGATGCCGCGCTCCTGTTCCTGCTCCATCCAGTCCATCACGGCCGCACCCTCGTGAACCTCTCCCATCTTGTGCGTGCGCCCCGTATAGAATAGGATGCGCTCCGTCGCCGTAGTCTTGCCGGCGTCGATATGGGCCATTATACCTATATTCCTTGTTTTCTCAAGTGAAAATGTCCTACTCAAAATATCTCCTTTGATTGATTATATATAAATAAAATAATCTGCCCGTAGCGTAAAATCACCGCACCGGGTCAGTGTGCGCTAAACGAGAATAGCGGGCTGACGCGACGCTTTACCAGCGGTAGTGCGCGAACGCCCTGTTTGCCTCCGCCATCCTGTGCGTATCTTCCTTTTTCTTCACCGATGCGCCCGTATTGTTTGAGGCGTCGAGCAACTCCTTCGCGAGTCTGTCAGACATCCGTTTCTCTCCCCTGTTCCTCGTATATGAGGTGAGCCACCTGAGACCAAGGGTCTGGCGCCTATCCGGCCTGACCTCCATGGGCACCTGATAATTGGCGCCGCCTACACGCCGAGCCTTGACTTCAAGCACAGGCATGATGTTGTTCATCGCTTTCTCGAACACATCCAGCGGGTTCTCCCCCGTCGACTCCTTGATCGAATCGAAAGCGTCATAGACTATGCGCTGCGCGACACCCTTCTTCCCGTCCAACATGATGCTGTTGATCAGCTTCGTGACAGCGACACTGTCGTAGATAGGATCAGGCAATACCTCACGCTTGGGTATGTTTCCTTTTCTAGGCATAAAATCTTCCCTTCGTATGTTCGCGGCCTTATCGACCGCAAGGTACTCACCGGTACTCGGCCGGCGCTATGCCGCGGTCAAATCCATTTCAACAACGGCACGATCTGATGTGTCAAACGTCTTATTTTTTCGGGCGTTTGGCACCGTATTTGCTGCGGGCTTGGCAACGTTCCGCCACTCCGGAAGTGTCGAGGATACCGCGGATGATGTGGTAACGCACACCCGGCAAATCCTTGACCCTGCCGCCCCTTATCATGACCACACTGTGCTCCTGCAGATTGTGGCCGATTCCGGGGATGTAGGCGATGACCTCAATCCCGTTCGAGAGCCTGACGCGCGCTACTCTGCGCAACGCGGAGTTCGGCTTTTTCGGCGTGACGGTCTTGACAGACGTACACACGCCACGCTTCTGCGGCGAACGCTCGTTGGTCGGGCGTCTCTTGATGGTGTTGAAGCCTTTGAGCAACGCCGGCGCCGTCGATTTCTTCACCGAGCTTTGTCTGCCTTCTCGTACCAATTGGTTGATTGTTGGCATATGTTCTCCTTCCTTCCTGCGCAAGCGCCTGCTTTTTCGCAAGAGATATTTCGTTACAACCGTAAAACGGGGCGCCGCCCCGTTTTACAGAAAACCGCTAATTATTGTACCACAACCGGCAAGGGGAGGGCAAGGGATTTCTGCATGGTAAAATTTTCCTAGTCTAAGCAATATCCGCGTGTAACTCGCGGCAGGCTAATAGCTAATAAATAAGAAAAGCGCGGCGGGGACCGCCCGGCTGACCCGGTCTTTGCCCCCACACTCGCCCGGCCCATGCCGGGACTTACTTCTAAACTGCGCCATGCTCGCCAGCAGCAGTCGCATGCCGGTTTACGTGGATCCTTTCGCCCGCAGCTAGCCTGGATTTTCAACCGCAGACCCGGGCGACCCCCGCCGCGCTTCCGCCAGGGAACATCTAATAGTATATCACGCAAGGGATGACTCTCGGTGAGACATGCCGCACGACGGCACAAACGCTCCATCAACAGCGCTTTAGCGGTGCCACAAATCAGCTTTCGCCCGACCCTACCTGATCCATGTCGGCGCCGGACGCGAAGGTAAATAGTATCACGCGCTTCACACCTACGTCTTTTAGAGTCGCCGAACACGCGTCAGCTGTGCTACCTGTCGTGAACACGTCGTCAACAAGCATCACGTGTGAAAACGACGGATCGCCTTCCGCGATGAGGCTACGCACGCGCGAATCGACTTCGAAGGCTCTCTCCATATTCACGCGCCGTTCGTGCGCGCCTAGCTTGCTCATCACAGCCGTATCCAGCGCTCTCCTAAGGATTCCGCCCGCGAACGGCGCACCGACGAGGCTCGCGAGCCGGCGTGCGATGATCTCGGCCTGATCGTAGCCGCGCTTACGCTTCTTAGTTTCGGTCATAGGTACGTGGACGACGATGAAAGCGGGTGCTGTGTAAACGGAATCGTACGACGAGGACGCGGAGAGGATATAATCTTTCGGAATCATTCCCGCTTTCAAGAGCTGAGTCCATCTATCATACATGACATCGGCAAGCTTACCCGCAATCCACGCGGAGTCCTTGTACTTCATGGTGCGCACGAGATCACGAGCCTGGCCCGCGTAAGAGCAGCATGAAATACCAGCGTCGAACGCGCGCCCCCATTCGCAGCACTCGCTACATATGCCGCCCGTCCTGTGCGGTGCAAGGGCCTTGCCGCATATGGAGCATGTATTCCCTACATGCCATTCCATCTCACGAACGCAGAAGTCGCACAGAGCGTACGGACGCGTGCCGTCTATCAGGTTTCCGCAGGCAGCGCAGTAGATATCCGATGGAAACAGCAGGTTCAGGGCTGTGCCGAATGTTTTTTCAAGGCTCATTTATTTCCATATATTCCATCATGAATGATTTCAGCCCGGAGTAGCGGGTTAGCCCCCTATCGTTGTCTATCATCTGCCGCAGTCGGTCCATGGAACCGACGAGGATGACCAACCGCTTTCCGCGCGTGATGGCGGTGTAGATGAGATTGCGCGTCATGAGCATGGGAGCGGCCGCATATATGGGGATAACGACCGCGGGAAATTCGCTACCTTGGCTCTTGTGTACGGTTATAGCGTAGGCGTGCTCCACTTCCATGAGGCCTTCCGTGGCGTAGGAGGCATACTTCGTCTCGTCGTACACCACCGTCACGACGCCGGAGAACGTATCTATATCCTTAATGACTCCTATATCCCCATTGAACACACCGCGCCCTTCACTTCCGTCGATCGAGTCGGTCCATTCGAGCGAGTAATTGTTGCGGATTTGCATGACTCGGTCGCCCTCGCGAAATACCCGATCGCCGTACTTCCTCTCAGACTTTGAGGGTGAGGGCGGGTTGAGAGCCGCCTGTAGTTCGCGGTTTAGGTGCGCGCAACCGAGCAGTCCTTTTTTCATCGGGGAGATAACCTGTATGCCTTGCGATGGAATGTCGGTGCGACCGCCCGGAAGGTCGCCGGAGCACAGACGGATCACGTCGCTTAGCGCGTCCCCCATAACGCCACGTTCGAGCATGACGAAATCCGTGCCTTCGTCGCCCGCATCCGGATACTCACCTCTGTCCACGCGATGGGCGTTCACGACTATCATGCTCTCAGCCGCCTGCCGGTATATCTCTGTCAATACGGCACATGGGATGCGCCCGCTGGCGAGTATATCGCGCAGGACGTCCCCTGCTCCTACGGGCGGGAGCTGGTCGGCGTCGCCTACGATAATGAGGCGCGTACCCGTGGCCGTGGCGTCAAGCAACGCTTCCATTAGTATGACGTCCACCATTGATGCCTCATCTATGATGATGGCGTCTAGCTCCAGCTCGTTCTTCGCATTCTTTCCTAAGTACATCTCGTGAGCCTCCTCATCGTAATAGTACTCGAGGAGGCGATGGATTGTGGAGGCCTTGTGTCCAGTGGCTTCCTTGATGCGCTTTGCCGCCCTGCCGGTAGGGGCGGCGACGGCCACACTGAGCCCGGCGTGCTCAAATATATCTATGACGGCCCGGATGATTGTTGTCTTGCCGGTGCCGGGGCCGCCCGTGACGACGAACACGCCACTTTGGATGGAATCCCGGACAGCGGTACGCTGCTCCTCCGAAAGCCCGATACCGAGCCACGCCTCGGCCCTGGTGATGAGATCGCCTGGATCGGAGTACAGACGCTTAGGTTCGGATGACATAAGGCGCATGAACCCCGAGCATACGCGGCGCTCCGCGAGGAAGTAGCGGCTGAGAAAGATGTACGGCGAGCCATCCACTATCGCCTCGCTTGCGCGCCCGTCTATAAAAAGTTCCAGCAGAGTGTCTTCTATGTCGTCGGATGAAACATCCAAGAGACCTACTGCCCGTTGCATGAGCTTGGCGCGAGGCACGCATGTGTGACCTTCGGCCGCGTATCTTGTGAGTATGTACAGGATGCCTGCGGCAATGCGATGGGAGGAATATTCCGCCGTAGCGCGGTCGCCGTAACACGCTCCGATATCGTCATCGAGGGAAGAGGATGCGGTATGAGCGGCGACGGCATCCGCCGTCTTGAATCCGATACCGGGGATCTCTATCGCTATACGGTATGGGTCACCTTTGACAATCTCCACGGCCTCATCACCGTAGGCATTGCATAGTTTGACCGCGACGGTGTAGCTGAATCCCAGGGTTTTGAGCGCTTTGATGGTCGCGGGGTGAGGCGCGGCGCGGCCCGCGGCAGGCTGCGTCACCATGTCCGCTTGTATATCTGCCGGCCATCAATCGTCCTGATACGATCGGAGAACCCGCCAGGCGCGGCGCCCGCGAGGGCATCTTCCATGATGAACATCTTGGTGTCCACCATATCCAGGTAATGAAGCGCCTCGGCTTCCGGGAACATCGGCCTTCGCGGGCTGCCGAACTCTGGCTCGTAGTGATGCGAGATGACCATGTGCTCTAGCATGATCGTTTTTTCTTCGGATAGCCCGAGTTCGGCAGCGATGCCACGCATCGCCGCCGCGCCCTGCACGAGATGACCCAGCAGGATACCCTCGAAGCTATATTCCGATACGACCCCGTTCTCGTCCGCGTTCATCTCGCGTAACTTCTCGATGTCGTGTATGATGACGCCGCACGCGAGCAGGTCGCTGTCCAATATTGTATATACTTCGCAATATCTGTCCGCCATCATCAGCATACGCTTCATGTGCCAGAGCAAGCCCGCATACTCCGCGTGATGGTTGCGGGACGCTGCCGGATAGTAGAGCAATTTATCCATGTTGTCCCTCAGCAACTTGACGGAGACAGCGTTGAAATCTTTGTCCACTATCTTCTCTGCGCGCGCCAGTATAAACGCGTACATCTCATTCGGGTCCTCAGGCGCAGCCTTGTAATAATCGTTATTATCCAGAGAGTCTTCCGGGCCGGAGTGCCTGATCTTTGAAATCTTCAACTGGTGGGCATTGTTCCATTCATTCACAAGCGCTTTCACCTTGATGATGTCGCCTACGTGATACTTGGAAAGCCCTTTCATCTCCTCGTCGGAGATATCCCACTTCTTCGCAAAAAGCTCACCCGAACAATCAGCGAGCCTAAGATCAAGATACTGTTTTTTGTTCGAGCCTGTCTTGACTGCAATCTCTTTGATGAGGAAGAAATCGATGATCTCCTCGCCCGTTTTCAGTTGATTTATATAATGTTCTTTCATATTTCACACCAGCCTCCGGATCAATTATACCACTCCGTCATCCCTCAAAATCGAGAGGGATGGCTACGGAGATTTCCGCGCTTCGAGATAATGTATCTTCTTGCCTAGCTTCACGAACTTCATCTCGTACTCGGTCATCTCGCTACCCTCCGCGTATTCTGACGCGCGCAGGTCATCCGTCATCGCCGTGATTTCGAGCCCCGGCTCGGACGATATGCATTCCCTGCTGTATACAAAAAAATCCGCGTTGTCGGTCTTGAATCTTATAAACCCGCCATCCGCGAGGGTGTGGAGGTAGCCGCGGAGGTAATCCGGCGATGTCAGCCTGCGTTTGCTCTGCCGCAGCTTAGGCCACGGGTCACTGAAATTCAGAAATATGCCGTCCAATTCTCCCTCCTCGAAATAATCGCGCATATCCAGGATATACGCGGCGCAGAACAGAAGGTTGCCCGGCAACCCCGCGTCTCTGCTGACGCTATCTCCACAATTATCCATCAAATCTCCGGGCCTGTCGCCTGGCCCATCGCCGTGCCCCACGCTCGCCATGGCTACCGTGTTCAAGTCGCGCGGCGCCACGTCCGGGCCTACGTACGCCCTCTGCAACGCCCTGTACATAACGCTCCTCTGCCCCTCAAAACCGAGGTAGAGCGAGCCGGGATCTTTCAGCGCGCTCGCCTTGATGAACCTGCCCTTGCCGCACCCGATCTCGAGGTATAGCGGCCCGTCAGCGCGGAACACCTCGCGCCACCGCGTACGGAAAGAACACGGTTCGTCCACTAGGGGTCCGCTGAACCTCGCGATCTTTCCTTCTATATTTTTTATCTTCTTTTGCCGCATCGGAGCTAGGCCTCAAACATCTTCAGCTCCGGCAGGTAGGATGCCATCATATCGAAATCCCTGTCGTCATGGAGCAGCATGAGACCGTTAGCGATAGCCGTGAAAGCGATAAACAGATCGACCGTATTGCGCGGAGTGACGCCCCTGCGCAGCAGATCAAAATACATATAGGCCACACCGCTGTAGGCCTCCTCATCCTCGGGCAAATAGTATATGGCCTGAGTCGAAAGATATTCCCTGAGCTTCGCAAACTCGCCATCAGTCCGCGCCCCGCGGAGCAGCTCCATATAACTAAACGCCGAGATTCCGTAAGGTATCCCCATTTCATGCGCCTTGTCCATGAGCCGCGTCTTGTCCGTTTCCCGGCCGCGAAAAAAGTCGATCAGGACCGACGTATCAATCAGGATCATGGAAAAACCTCTCCCTCACAGCCTTGTAGTCGTATCCATCGGCAAATTCAATCTTGCCTTTGATATCCCATAAATCCTTTCTCGAATGATGGGCCACGTACAGCCTTAGAGCACGGTCTACCACCTCTTTTTTTGTGGCAATACCCGTTACTTTCAGCGCCATCTGCATCAAATTGTCGTCTATATCAATATTTGTACGCATATGGTACACCTCCATATGTGTATTGTAATGTGTGCGCACAACTCCGTCAACTGTTTTCATTCCATCCATGCTCTCATTCCATCTGCGAACGTTGTTCTTCATCATTATATAATTTATTGATTATTTTGTCAATAAATATAATTTTATTATGCAATAGATAAAATAAGCATAATAGATATGCCTTACATTGATATTGTTACCAGTGAGTGGCTCGAGTGACGATGTGATCGGATAAACGTAGGCGAATATTCCACGCGCTTCAGAGCTCGAATATCCTCCGGTGCCGCTCTAAATATTTGAGTATGGGCAGGCCGATGGCGTAGCAGGCTATCCCCTCGCCTAGCGCAACGTACCCCATGTCTGCCCACAACGACGGCGGGACGCCGTACATGTAGTAGAGCATCGCCCCTATCGCAGCACCGTTGATGGCGACGGGCGGCAACGGTACGAGCCACGGTACCTTCCTCAACGCGTAGGAAAGCAGTGCGGCCGTGAGTGTAGCACCGCTACCGATGATGAAGTCGAGCGGGTACGGACTCATGACGGCGTTCGAGATGAGGCAGCCAATGAAAAGGCCGGGGACCGCAGCGGGCGTGAAGTACGGGAGTATGGTCAGCGATTCGGACACGCGCACCTGCAAGGGTCCGTAACTGATTGGCGCGAGTGCAATCGTGAGCGCGGCGTATATGCCACCGATGGCCGCCGCCTGTAACCAGAAGCGCAAAGCCCTTCTCCCTCTCCCGTTTTCATTCTTTACTGGAAACACGCTCCGGCTTTATCTCCTATTTATGCTCAAATCCATTCAATCATTCATATATGATATACGAAGGCTGCGAGTTATGGCTATCGCGATGAATCCGATACTTATTGATCCCCAATACTTCATCGAACGCCAAGGTCTCTCCGGGAAATGCATGATCGAGCAACTCATCGAATGCAATAATAGCCCCCTTGCTCAAATGTGGCAATATAGCCTCCAGGCATATCTTCGTGGGCTCATACAGATCAAAATCAAAGTAAGCAAAAGATATTATTGTCTCTGGATTTTCATCCAAATATCTTTTTATTGTCTTGGTGGCGTCACCCTTTATCAGATCATATTTTTTGATATGGGAAATCGGCGATTGTCTTTCATGATAATTCAAGATTTCTCCCAAATAATTCTCATATTCCTTGGTTACTGAATATGAGCCCTTTGCGACGATTTCTGCTTTGCCATCTTTCTCATTCACATGAGGGAAACCTTCGAAGGTATCAAATCCAACGATTTTCCTCATATAATTATAAGGTTCATATATGCCCCTCAACGATTCGAAAAGAGCCAAATTATTACCCCACAAAACGCCAAACTCACATATAATTCCCTGAACATCAAGGATCCTTTTGTATATATCATTCATTACCAATATTCTTGATAAATTTTGTCTTTTTAAATATAAACACAGGTTATCTATGATGCAATCTACCGGTATAGGTGAATTTCGAAAAAGGTCTTCAAATAACTTTTTATCATTTAATTCGTCAGTTGAGGCATTAGAGATGACTCTGGTGCAACCATTGTCCAAAATTTTCCCAGAAATAGGAGGGGGGGGGAATTGATTTCCATAATAACTATCCTTTCATCAAACAGTAAAACGACTTTCTAACAACATAAAAGCATGTTTTAACACTATTACAAGATTACCACATTTAATCAGCGCAATCAATGTTCCCCAACCACACTACACCAACACCCGCTCCGCGATAATCCCCGCGAGATAGCCCGCGCAGGCGAAGGCCGCCGCCAAGTCGCGCCGCTTCATGCGCAGGGCATTCAGCTTTGTCCGGCCCTCACCGCCGCGGTAGCATCGCGCCTCCATCGCCATCGCGAGGTCCTGCGCTATGCGGAACGCGCCGACGAACAGCGGGATGAGTATGGGCACGAGCGCCTTTGCCCGCCGGAATATGCTGCCCGTCTCGAAGTCCGCGCCCCGCGCCTGCTGCGCCTTCATGATCTTGTCCGTCTCCTCGAGCAGCGTCGGGATGAATCGCAGCGCTATCGTCATCATCATGGCTAGCTCGTGCGTCGGCAAGCCGAGCCTCTTCGCCGGCGCGAGCAGGCTTTCGATGCCGTCAGTCAGCTTCATCGGCTTCGTCGTGAGCGTCAGCAGCGAGCTGCCGATGATGAGCAGGATGAGCCTGAGCGCCATGAAGAACGCCATGCGCAGACCCTCCCACGTCACATGCAGCCAGCCGTATTCCCATATCACCTCGCCGCGCGTCATAAAGATGTTCAGCGCGAACGTGAATATGATGATGAGCATGATCGGCTTCAGACCACGCACGACGAAACGCAGCGGCACGCGACTCGCCGCCAGCACGCCACCGATGGACGCCGCGACGATGATGTAGCCGTAAAAATCCTCTATCAAAAACAGCGATGCTATGTATAAAAGGGTCACTACGAGTTTGAGCCTCGGGTCGAGCTTGTGTATGATGCTGTATTCGGGGTAGTACTGCCCAAGCGTGATGTCGCGTATCATAGGTCCCGGCCCTTCCTCATGCGGGATATCGCATCGATTAGATCATCCATATCCCGGATGGCTCCGGCAGCGAGGCCGAGCATACGGGCCATCTCCGTCGATGGGGGCAGGCCGAGCCCGATGCCGCGCAGGTACTCCGCGTCCGCGAACACCTCCGCGGGTGTACCCGAACAGACGAGCCTTCCCATATCCATGACGAAGACGCGGTCTGACATGGCGGCGATATCCTCCATGTTGTGCGAAACTAGCATGACGATGGCGCCCATGCGCTCATGTACGGAACGTATCATGGAGAGTACGTCCGCGTGAGACTTCGGGTCGAGCCCTGCCGTCGGCTCGTCGAGTATGAGCACGCCAGGCCTCATCGCGATGACCCCCGCTATCGCGGCGCGGCGCTTCTGCCCGCCCGACAGATCGAAGGGCGAACGCTCCGCCATCTCGCCAAAGTCCAGGTTCACCGCATCCATCGCCTCGCGTACGCGCTCGTCTATCTCCGCATCCGAAAGGCCGAGGTTGCGCGGGCCGAAAGCTATGTCGCGGTATACCGTCTCCTCGAATAGCTGGTACTCCGGGTACTGGAACGACATGCCGACACGCTTCCTGATCTCGTGCATCTTCACGCCCTTCCCCGTGATGTCGATACCGTCTATCCATATCTGCCCCGAATCCGGCTTCAGTATACCGTTGAGGTGCTGGATGAGCGTGGATTTGCCCGATCCTGTATGGCCTATAATGCCGATGAACTCTCCATCTGCTACGTCAAAGCTCACGTCCGCCACCGCCTTCGTCTCGTAGGCGAGCCCTGCGTTGTACGTATGCGACAGGCCACTTACCTTGATCGTCATGCCGCGCTACCCCTGAGCCATCCGGCTACGGCTTCCGGAGTCAACAGGCCTGCCGGTACGTCTATGCCTCGCCTGCGGAGCCGCGAAGCCAGCTCCACGGCGAAGGGTAGCCTGAGCCCTAGCGATTCTATCTCATCAGCGCGGCGGAACACCTCTGCGGGCGTCCCGTCCAAGACAATGCGGCCCCTATCCATTATAACGACGCGATCCGCATCCACCGTTTCATCCATAAAGTGCGTGATGAGAACTATCGTAACACCGTCCGCGCGAAGGCGGCCGATCACGTCCATGACCTCGCGCCGCCCCTCGGGGTCGAGCATAGCAGTCGGCTCGTCGAATATGATCGCATCCGGCCGCATGGCTACGACGCCCGCTATCGCCACGCGCTGCTTCTGCCCGCCCGACAGCAGGTGAGGAGCCATCTTGCGCTGTTCCGTCATGTCCACCGCGATCAGGGCCGCGCGCACGCGTTCTCGTATCTCGTCCGGCGCTACCCCGAGGTTCTCCGGCCCGAACGCCACGTCATCCTCGACGACGGCGGACACGAGCTGGTTGTCCGGGTTCTGGAACACCATACCCACCCTGCGCCTGATCTCCCACACGAACGCGTCATCACGCGTATCCATGCCGTCCACCGTGACTGAGCCCGACGTCGGCAGGAACAGCGCGTTGACATTCTTCGCAAGCGTGGACTTGCCCGAGCCGTTGCGCCCTATGATCGCCGTGAAGCTGCCGCGCGGCACATCAAGGCTCACACCGTCCACCGCGCGCATGACAACATCCGGCTCCCCGTCCGTATCAGACCCGCGTCGGTATTCGAACACGAGATCCCTGACCTCTATGTAGGGTTGTCCCTTGAAGTTTACATCCTGTCGGTCGCATCCGGCCCTTACTGCGCCGGTATCCGCCGCGGGGGGCCCGCTCACGCCCACAGCCTCCCTTGCATCGTTCTTACACATAACTTTTCAATTATAGCACATATGAACCATACGAACCCGCTTATAATGGCTGTATGTAGCCGCATACTTCGTTCTCGCCCCCGCCGTTCCAAGGCACCTACCGGGGGAACTTCCGTACCACAGCGATCCCAGCGCGATTACACATGAAACTTTTATAGCCCGTATTATTGACACATGGGCCGTGCAGTGATATTATTTTCGTACGTTAGCAGTATCTAACATTTTTTTGCGGCGCATTCTGCGCGGGGTTGCCGGCCGTAGGTCGGGGAAGGAATAACGAAATGGCAAACTCAATAGAAAAGAGCGATGTGCTCACGTTCCTGGGAGGCGCGGCGGCTGCGGTTACGGCGGTCCAGTTTTTCAAGAGCCGCCTCGCCCACAAGCTCGCGGTCAAGACGATGGTGGGCGTGCTGAAGGTCCAGGACAAGGCAACCGTAGGGTTCGAGCGTGTTTACGAAGAGGCGCAGGACGTGTACGCGGAGGCGAAGGCCGAGGCCGCAACAGACGCGAAAGCAAGTCTGGACAAGCCTACGGAAGCGGAAGCCAAATAGATGAAATACCGCATTGTCAGTGACATACCGGGGCGGCTGCGCGTCAGGTGCGGGCGCTATGTTTTCGATGAAGGCCAGGCCAGGGCCGTCAGTTTCTATCTGTCGGAACTCCCGCACGTCATAGCCGCCTTCGCAAACCCCGTCACGGGCAGCATTCTTATTACATATATATATGACGGGGATGTGGGTCCGGACAAGGTGCGGGCTGCATTGCTAGGTGCGCTGGAGGAGATGGCGATAGATGATTTGCCTCCGGTGGACGCGCCATCTGCCTACGAACTGGGGCTCGATTTCAGGAAGCGCCTGTATGCGATGATACTGAAGTACGCGGCCGCGCGCATTTTCCTGCCGAGGCGTGCGCGCATGCTTCTGTCCATCGCGCGAAGTATCGGCTTCATCAAAAAGGCTGTAGCGGTCCTGCGGCGCGGGAAGGTTGGCGTCGAGGTGCTCGACGTTGCGGCCATCGCGAGCTCGTTCATCAGCGACAACGCCGACACGGCATCGTCCATTATGTTCCTGCTGACGGTATCCGATCTGCTGGATGGGTACACGCGCACACGTACGAAGGACGCCCTCTCGGAAAACCTGATCCTCCACGTGGATTCCGT
Source organism: Eubacteriales Family XIII. Incertae Sedis bacterium (assembly GCA_031277015.1). Classification (GTDB taxonomy): domain Bacteria; phylum Bacillota; class Clostridia; order Peptostreptococcales; family Anaerovoracaceae; genus JAIRPC01. The sequence goes on from JAISLZ010000021.1 coordinate 16,662, forward strand.
GTGGGTCGAACGGGACGGCACGAGGGAGAATATCCCCTTGGCGGACCTGAAGCTGCACGACCTCGTGGTCGTGGGCGCGGGCTCGGTCCTGCCGGTGGACGGTACGGTGGTTGCGGGTGAAGCGACAGTCGACCAGAGCTCGATGACGGGCGAGCCCATCCCCATACGGAGGACCAGGCTCGACAGCGTATTCGCGGGGACGGTGGTGACCGAAGGCTCGCTTACCGTCGAGGTGACAGCCCTCGCGCAGGAGAGCAGGATCAGCAGGATCGTCGAGCTGATCGACACGAACGACAGACTGAAAGCGTCCGTCCAGGGGAAGGCGGAGAGGATCGCGGACCGCATCGTGCCGTTCTCGTTCCTATTCGCGGCGGGCGTGTTCCTGCTGACGCGCAGCGTGGAGAAGGCCCTGGCGGTGCTGCTCGTGGACTATAGCTGCGCGATCAAGCTCGCCACGCCGATCTCAATCATCTCGGCGATGAGGGAGGCGGCCGCGAGGCGTATCATGGTGGGCGGCGGCAAATTCCTCGAAGCGGCGGCCGAAGCGAGCGTCGTGATCTTTGACAAGACGGGCACGCTGACGACATCGCGCCCGGCGGTCAGCAAGGTGATCCCGTTCGAAGGCTTCACGAGGGAGGACGTGTTGTGCGCGGCGGCATGCCTTGAGGAGCATTTCCCGCACAGCGTCGCGAGGGCCGTGATAAGGCAGGCGGAAGGCGAGGGCCTGACGCACGAGGAGATACACGCGGAGCCGGAGTACATCGTAGCGCATGGCGTCGCAGCCATGTTCAGGAACGAACGCGTCGTCATCGGCAGCCGCCATTTCGTCGAGGAGGACGAGCATATCGCGATCTCGGGCGAGGAACGCCGGATCATCGAGGAGAACGCAGGCGGCGATTCCGTGCTCTACCTCGGCGTGGCCGGAAAGGCGGCCGGCATCATCTGCGTCAGCGATCCTCCGAGGAAAGAGGCGGCGGACGTGATAAGGGAGCTCAAAGCCTCGGGAATCGATGAGATAGTGATGCTCACGGGCGACGGCGAGCTCACCGCGAAGGCCGTATGCGACGAGCTCGGCATCGAAAAATACCATGCCCAGGTGCTGCCCGAGGACAAGGCGAAGATAGTGGAAAACTACAAGTCGGACGGCCGCACGGTGATGATGGTCGGCGATGGGATCAACGACGCGCCCGCCCTCGCGGCCGCGAACGTGTCAGTGGCGATGCGCGACTCGTCGGATATCGCCCAGGAGACGGCAGACATAGTGCTGCTCGACTCGGACCTTATGGCGCTCATCACGCTCAGGCGCCTCAGCGAGGCTATGATGAGGCGCGTCCGGAACAACTTCCGGGGCATCGTCACCTTCAACACGGCCTGCCTAGCGCTGGGGGTCGGCGAGATACTGTCGCCGAGTGCGACCGCTCTGCTCCACAATTCGTCGTCGATGGCGTTCAGCGCGGCTAGCATGAGGAACTACCGGGTTGAAAACACCAACAGTCCGTCCATCGCTGATCTGACGCACGCCGCGCCAGGCGGCGTTGCCACGGCTTAAAGCGCAAGGTGGGCAAAATGACGCACATAGTCCATCCGTGGGAACCTCTATGCGACGAGCGGTCCAGGGTGCTGATCCTCGGGACCATCCCCTCGCCTAAGTCGCGCGAAATGGGATTTTACTACGGGCATCCGCAGAACATTTTCTGGACGACGCTCGCGGAGATGCTCGGCAAGGAGCCGCCTCCTTACGATGTGCCGGCGCGGCGGGCTTTCGCACTCAAAAACCATGTGGCGCTCTGGGACGTGCTCCACTCGTGCGACATAGACGGCGCGTCCGACAACAGCATACGCAACCCTGTGCCGAACCTGTTCCGCCCGCTGATTGAGCGGACGCGGATACGCGCGATCTTCACGACCGGACGCAAGGGCACGGATCTCTTTGCCGCGCTGTGCGCGGAGGAAGCCGGCATGCCTTCTATATATCTGCCTTCCACTAGCCCGGCCAACAGGGCGACACAGGCCAGACCGGAGTACCGGCAGCGCTGGGCACAGGTTGCCGCTGCGCTCAGGTAAGAAGTTCCCTTAATTACATTGATACGCGTCATAGCTCTGTAATACAAAACAATCGTCATCATTCTATGTTGAAAGCAATGTATCAGTGCCCGTATTGCAAACACGTGTGTCCGAAAAAAATGTCATGCTGGTGTGACTTGGTTATTGGTGACCAGCACAATGTGAAGTGGAGACGGATTTCAAACCATTTGATTGCCAAAACCTAGTGAGACGTTAACTCACCCCACGCCGAGCGCACGGAAGATGAGGGTGAAGAAACTTTGCAGACGGTCTTCGTCAGTGGTAACTGAGCCTGCGGTTACGGCTTTGTACTCGGGTGATGTGACCGTGCCGAAATAGGACATGGACGCGCCGATGACGAGGGAAGCGGCGATATAGGGGTCGGTCCTCTCAAACGAACCGTCTGCGATCCCATCCTTTATATAGGCGGAAATATGATGAAACTTGAACAGGATTATATCGTGTATGGCCTGGCAGAAACCTTCCGACAGCACGGTTTCAGGGCTGGCCATGAGCATGCCCTCAAGCCGCTCCTTACCGCCGTATTCCACGATCATACCCAGCTCTCCGAGGATGAAGGCACGCAGTTTTTCTGTGGGCGAATTTTCTTTTCCGGCAGACGCGGCGATGAGGCGGTAACGCTCTGTGAATTTGACACGGAGCAACTCGGAGAATATCTCGTCTTTGCTACCGAAGTAGTCGTATAGCGTACTCTTGCCGTAACCGGCCGCGCGTGCGATATCTTCCATCTTCGTGTTTGTGATGCCGTTCTCTATGAACACGGCAAAAGCCGCGTCGAGTATGTGGTTGCGTCGGCCTTCGTGCTTTCCGTGACGATACTTTTCAAAAGAGGAGCAATCCATATCTTCTCTCCGGAACTGGCAAGAAAACGCATATCCGCGTTGCAGGACAAACTAACCGCATAGTTTTATGCATCCTCCAATATCGGCGGTAGTCCCTTGGCCGCCCGCCGCTCGTCCCTGCGCCGCACATTCCTCTCGCGGAAGTCATCGGCGTACGAATATATGACGGGGACGAACACGAGGGTGATGACAGTAGAGAAGATCAGGCCGCCTATGACGGTGATGCCCATTGGTTGGGTGAGCTCGGCGCCAGAGCCGATGCCGAGAGCGAGCGGCAGCAGACCGAGACAGGTCGTGAGCATCGTCATGATGATGGGCCGGAATCGGTAACGCCCTGCGGCGATGATGGCCTCGGTACGGGAGCCATAAACCTTTCTGTTTCTATTTATGAAGTCTATAAGCAGTATCGAGTTGTTCACGACGATGCCCGCCAGCATGATGACGCCGATGAATGCGACTAATGACAGTGGGGTATTCGACAGGAACAGTCCGATGAAGGCGCCTGTGAGCGCGAAGGGTATCGCAAGCATGATGATGAAGGGCTGTGTGAGCGATTCGAACTGCGCCGCGAGTATCATATATATGATGACAAGCGAGAGCAGGAGGGCGTAAAAGAGCTGAGAGAACGATGTCATCATCTCCTCCGCCTCACCGCCGATCTCGTAGACGTATCCCCTAGGCATGTCATATGTGCCAAGTCGCTCCGTAATGTCGGCCGTGACAGATTGCAGGTCACGTCCATCGAGTTCGCCCGTGACGGTGACAACGCGCTTCTGGTCGGAGCGTTCTATCCGGGCTGGCGAATTGCCTAACTCGATATCCGCGAGATCACCTATATATACGGTCTGTCCTGTAGGAGCGGTGATAGAGATGTTCTCCATGTTTTCTATAGATTCACTATATCCTCCACCGAGCCTCACGACAATAGGAGTTTCAGAGCCGTTCTCTTTGAGATTCGTGGCCGTATGACCGGATAGAGCGGAGTTCAACGTCTGCGCTATCTGATACGCGGTCACACCGTAGGCGGCAGCGATGTGACCAGTCGGTCTGACACGAACCTCAGGGCTCCCTTCCTCCAGACTACTCGCCACGTTCGCGGTTCCCGGCACTCCCTTCACCATCTCCACAATTTCATCGGCGATCCTATCCAGCTCGTCAAATTCATCACCCGTTATCTGTATGTTGATCGCCGAACCCGCACCCATACCTCCCATACTCATGGAACTGGACGCCGAGGCTTCGATCTTAACTCCAGGTATGGTAGCGAGATCAGCTTCGGCCCTCTGCGCAATATCTTCGGTTGACAGTGCTCTGCTCTCCTTGTCTGTCAGATTGACGGTCAGCGAAGCCGTATTGCTACCGGAACCCATACTCATGAGGTTTGTATTGCCTATGCTGAGCGAGTAATCCTTGAGATATTCGACGTCGTGCGCTACATAGTCCTCGATCTCCTTCATGATCCCATCCATCCGCTCTATAGACGTGCCATAGGGAACATCTGCGGATATGGTAAACGAGCCTTCGTCCGTCGCGGGGAACAACTCACCGCCCACTGCAACGATAAGGCCCGCGGACGTCACGAGCAGGGCGACACTCAGCGCTATAACGGTCTTGCGATATACGAGAGCGAAGCGGACGGTCTTCACGTAGAATGATATCACTTTATTGATCACCGCGCCGAATACATTCAATATCATGATGCCCGGATTGGAAAAACGGCGGACAGATCCTCTCGTAACGGACGAATATCCGGGTTTACTTCCCCGCACATTTACAGACAACACACCATCGCCAGGCTGCTCTGCGACCACCGAACCATGATCATCTGCCGGACGCACGGAGCCCTCACCACGATACTCCTTGCCCGGATGCTGCTTCAGGTCCGCACCATCAAGCCCTGGATCGCCGAGGTCCGCGATGTCCCCTATGCGTATAAGCCTGGAACAGAGCATAGGGATGATGGTAAGCGCGACGACGAGCGAGCATATGAGGGCAAAACTGATGGTGAACGAAAACTCCTTGAATATCGTCGCCGCGATGCCTTCCACGAACACGATAGGAAGGAATACGGCTATCTTCGTCATCGTCGCCGTGAAGACGGGAGCGGTGACCTCCGCCGCTCCCGTAACAGCCGACTCTCTGGGAGAGAGACCACCCGCGCGGCGCCTGAATATGTTCTCCATCACGACTATGGCGTCGTCTACGAGCATACCTATACCTACGGCGAGCCCGGAAAGCGACAGCATGTTCATCGTGAATCCCGCGAAATACATAAGTATAAAGGTGGCGACTATGGAGGTCGGGATCGAGACGGCGATAATGAGAGTGGACGCAAGATTGCGCAGGAAGAAGAGACAGATGAGCACTGCAAGTATGCAACCCATGATAGCGCTCTCCGCTACAAAACCTATCGAATCCCGAACGAATGCGGCCTGATCGAACGCCACTGTAAAGCGCAATTCTGGAAACCGCTCCTTTAGATCGTCCATAACTGTGTTTATCCGATCGGAGACCTGTACAGTGTTCGCGACCGTCTGCTTGTTAACAGCGATGCCTATGGCCGGCTCGCCGTCTACGCGGCCTACGCTCGTCTGCGCCGTTTCCCTGCGGACGACCTCCGCTACATCGCCTACACGGATAATCTCGCTTGTAGGCAACGGTATCGACACATCCTTCACATCTTCCAATGTCTCGAAGTCACCGACCGTCCTAACGATCATCTCGCGGCTACCCTTCTTCACTTCACCGCTGGGCATGGATATGTTCTCCGCCGCGAGAATCTGCTGCACCTGTGCCAGAGTCAGATGGTACCCGTCGAGTTTTGACTGGTCGAGCTCGACGACAATTTCTTCATCCTTACCTCCGAAACTACTGACCGACGCGACTCCCTCAACACGCTCGATAGCCGGAACGATCTCCTCATCCACGAGCGCGCCGAGCTGCGCCATGTCCATGTCCGACGATACGTACAGCTGTTCAATGGGTAGCATATCGGGATTCATCGCGATGATGGTCGGCTTTGATACCCCATCGGGCAGATAGTCGGCTATGAGCTCGATCTTTTCACGCATATTCAGCCCCGCGAAATTCATATCCGTGCCGTTTTCAAACTGCGCGATAATGATGGAAGCGCCGTCCATCGAATAGGAGGTAATCCCGCTCAGATTCTCTGCCGTAGCGACCTGTTGTTCGAGAGGCCTTGTGACCATGGCCTCTATCTCGCTCGGTGCGGCATTCGGATAGGTGGTCATGACGACCTGCATCGGCAGATCCATCTTAGGGAAAAGGTCAAGCGGTAGACGGGTGTAGGAGATGATGCCAAAGGCCACTACGATGAGTAGTAACATGAGTGTCGTGATAGGACGGTTTACCGCTGTTTTTGAGAATCCCATTACTCAGTGACCCTCACCTTCGAATCCTCATCTATGTAATGTTGCCCCTCGGTGACGACGCGATCGCCGGATGATATACCACTCACTACCTCTATGTTCTCACCGTCGTCTATGCCCGTAGTTACTTCTCTGATCTCGACCTTATCGCCGGCGCCAAGCGTCGCGACGATTTCCTTGCCATCCCTGATCATGATAGCGCCTGACGGTATGAGGCATACATCATCGGCCCTACCCGTCACCATCGTGACTTCAGCGAACATGCCTGGATTTAAATTCTTTCCATAATCATCGATATCAACAATGACGGGGTATGTAGTCTGACCCGTTGGAGGAGCGGGTGCCACCTGTCTGATCGTACCTCTATACGGTTCATCGGAAACGGCACGAATGAGTATATCAGCGCTATCTCCCGGGCTTATCCTGCCTACGATATTCTCAGCGACAGTAGTCATGATCTGTATCTTGCCCGTACCGGTGATGACGACAGCAGGCATTGCCTGACTGACCATACCACCCTTTTGCACGGTGATACCCGTGATATAGCCGGATATGGGCGCGGTGACCGTTGTTTCATCGACCGCGTTGCCAGCGGCGGAGACAGCCGAATCGGCAAGCTTATACTGAGCGTTCGCCTGGTCGTACGCGGACTGCGCCTGTGTCACTCCGGCTTTAGCCTGAGCAATCCCGGCCTCCGTCTGCGCCTTGGCCTGTTCAAGCTGCCCGAGGACCGCCTGCGCACGGGCGAGGGCCGCCGCTCCTGCAGGGTCCGACTGCTCAGCATCTTTTATAGCCCGCTTTGTTTCTTTGATCTGTTTTTCTATGTCTTTTAGGGATTTCTCTGCATTCTTCCGCGCTTTCTTCGCGTCTTTCAACGCGCTCGCAGCTGCTGAACGCCCTTTGGACGCCGCGTCTGACTGTATACGCGCCTGCTCCTCCTGGCTCTTAACGTCGGAGGGATCTACCTCAAAAAGCTTGTCGCCCTCCTCCACCTTATCGCCGAGCTCTACGGCCACGGACAATACCCTCCCCGGTATCTTAGGCACGACGTTGACCTCATTTTCAGATGTAACCTTACCTGTATGGACAGACGTGACCTCAATGTCGCCGATCACAGTTTCGGCCACCTTCACGCTGACGGTGTCATCCGCCGCAGTAACACCGGGATCGGCGTTACCGCCTGCCAACCGGAGGATAGCGAGAACCGTGAGCGCGATGATGACGACCACGACTATCGCGACCACCTTCGCACGCGCGCGATTGCCTCCCGCCGACGGCGAACCCTGTCTCGAACTAAGCGCCGAATTATCCATATAGCTTCCTCTCCTGATTCCCTTCATTTCCGACCCATCGGTCGGTTTTATTCCATAGTACAATGCCGCTGGATATTTGTCAAGCCTAACAATACTTCATTCAGGGTATGTGCGTGAAAGTTTAATGAAACTTGCTCAGCCCGGCAATGTCGGCTCTACCTCGCGCATAGCGAGTATAGTACGAGTGACAAGATCCTCGAGCTCCCATCCCAGCATCTCCGCGCCGCGAGAGATGACCTCGCGTGAGCAACCCGCCGCGAAGTTCGCCGATTTGTATTTCTTTTTGACGGATTTCCATTCGAGATCCGTCACGCTCCTGGACGGGCGCATGAGCGCAACCGCTCCGATGAGACCGGTCAGTTCATCCGTCGCATATAGGACCTTCTCCATCTCGTGTTCCGGCATGGCATTGACAGGTGCCAGACCCCATCCGTGGCTCACGACCGCGTGTATCAGCGCGTCCTCCGCGCCGGCCTTGCGTAACAGTTCGGACGCCTTCTCACAATGCTCGTCCGGCCATTCCTCGAAATCAATGTCGTGCAGGATTCCTACGATCCCCCAGAAATCCTCCTCGGCCGCATAGCCGAGCTCGCGAGCGAAATATCGCATGACACCCTCCACGGTCAGGGCGTGCCTTATGTGGAACTCATCCTTGTTGTATTTCTTCAGTAACTCAATGGCTTCTTCTCTCGTAAATTTCGTAGCGTATGACATGGAGTCCTCCTCTCGCGCAAACATTATTTTACCATAGACATCCACGTGAGCGATGAAATCCTATCATTATATGAGTGATTTATCATTTTTGCGCGAAGTATAATATAGGTGCACCAACATCAGAATGATGGACGATAAGGCAGCAAGATGAAGGAGATGGTGAAAAGTATGCTTGAAGAACGGCCCGCGGGCCCGGATGCGAATACGTATCTGCCGGAGATGATCCGGCTGTACGGCGGCCTTGTGCGGCACATCTGCCGCAACGCGCTCGGAGACCGCCCGGAAGATATAGACGAGTGCGTATCGGATGTCTTTGTGGCCCTCTGGGAGAAGGTGAGGAGCGGCGGCTACGACCCGGACGTACAGGGCGTGAAGCAATATCTGTGCGGCATAGCGCGGAACAAGGCGATAAGTCGGTACCGGAAGGTCGCGGCGCGGCCACAGGCATTGCCGCTAGACGGTGTGGACGAGGGAGCGGCGGCGCACGGCGTTCTGGCCGAGCCGGATGTCGCGGAGCTGCTCGCACGCGGCGACGATGAGGCGATGCTCGCCGAAGCCGTGGCCTCCCTGCCGCCCCGTGAGCGCGACGTGTTCATCCTGCGCTACTGCTATCTGGAGCGCGTGAAGGCGATCGCCGCAAAGCTCGGGACGACGGAAAAGTCCGTGGAAAACATACTCTACAGAGGCAAACTGTCGCTCCGCCAGAAGCTCGCGGGTAGCAGCCTATCAAAGGAAGGCCATCCCGGCGCAAATTATATGAAAAAGAATTGTGAGGTAATCATCTATGGATAAGAATATGTTAAATAAAAAAGATATGTTTGGTGATGTAGCTCTTTCCGGCGTTACGGAACCTGATTACGAGCCGCTCACGGAGCAGGAAGCGTCGGGCGTACTCGCGGCCACGCTAGCCAAGCTAGATAGCGACGCTACGGCGGGAAGCGGAGCCGATACGGCAGGCGGCGCTGATGGAAAATCCCGCGTAGTGGGCGTCAGAAGCAGGAGAACGGGCAGCCGGGGCCGCGGCAAGCACGGCAGGCGCATCCTTCTCATCGCCGCGGCGGTCGTCCTCGCGTTCAGCGCCGTGGCGTTCGCGGCGGGGAATATAGACCCGGATTCGCCGCTGCTAGCATTCTTCGGAAGGGAAAGCGGAAGCCTCAGCGAAGACGAAACCAAGCTAGCCCTATCCGGCGGCACGGTCATAGACAAGGTCATCGAGAAAAACGGGGTGAAGGTGCATGTCAAGGAGGCCATCGGCGACAGGGACACCGTTTATCTGCTCGTCGACGTGACGCCGCCGGAAGATATATCGAAGCCCGGCGAACACTACACCTTTGACCGTATAGTGCTGAGGGAAAAAACGCTCCTGCCCGGCGGCGGAAACAGTTCCTTCTCATCGAGCGAACTGTCGGCTGACGGAACCATCCCCTTCATAATCAACGCGGGCAGCGACGGCGGCGTGCAGGGCAAGACGTTCACGCTTGAATTGCATGACCTGATCCGCCTGGTAGACGCCGAAGAACAGGCGGGGAAGGCTGCGGCCGCGAACGTAGCCACTGACAGCGAAGGCCAGGTCAAAGCGGAGACGGCCGCATCGAAAGGCAGCGAGATATACTCGTATTCCTCCAGCGAACCGGGAAGCGAAAGCGACGGGGTCTTTGAGTATGGCCTAGTCACAGAAGAAAACGGCGAAAATGTGGAATACCACCTTAAGAAGGATGCGGACGGCAATGTCGTGGAATACACTAGCGGCCCGGCAGCAAGCACAGAAATCACGGAACGCCTGATAGGCGACGACCTGATTGATGAAGTGGCCGTGAATGGCACGTGGAAGGTCACGTTCAAGCTCGACTACGCGGACAATTCCAAGGACCTCGGCGTGAATGCGGACATCTCGGTAGACGGCGAGACGTACAGGCTGAAAGACGTCCGCGTATCGCCGCTGTCCCTCTCGTACACCGTCATAGACGGAGAGCCGCAGCCGCCCGGAGTGGAGGCAGACTCTGCGGAAGACAACATGAAGCTCCTTGAGGACACGGACCTCATCCCCGTCACAATCAAGTTCAAGGACGGATCCACGCGCGACGTGGAATACACAGAAGGCAGTTGGAGCGGGAACGGCAATGAATTCACGCACAACATCATCTTCCCGCACATCATCGACCCCGCACAGATCGAAAGCATCGCCATCGGGGGGCATGAAGCGGCGCTCTGACACTGTTTGATATCAACACCATATCTTTTCAGGGGCTGTCTCGTTCGTTTGGAGGCAGCCCCTTGTTTTGCGACCGCGAACACCGTTTAGTCCCCTACCTCCGTGCCGCTGTTCGCGTCGGTATACAGAGTATAGAGGCGGGAGTACAGGCCGCCCGCAGCCATGAGTTCCTCGTGGCTGCCGCGCTCTTCGATGCCGTCCTCCGTGAGTACGAGTATCGTGTCCGCGCCGCGTATCGTCGTGAGCCTGTGAGCTATCGTGAGCGTCGTGCGACCCTCCGTGAGCCGAGAGAGCGACTCCTGCACGATTCTTTCGCTCTCGTTGTCGAGCGCCGACGTCGCCTCGTCGAGTATCAGTATCGGCGGGTTTTTCAGGAATACCCTCGCGATGCTGACGCGTTGTTTCTGGCCGCCCGATAGCTTGACGCCCCTCTCGCCGACATAGGTGTCGTAGCCGTCGTCGTAGGACATGATGAAGTCGTGCGCTCCCGCGAGTCTCGCCGCCTCCACGATCTCGTCCTTCGTCGCCCCCGGCCTGCCGTACTCTATATTGTCGAATATGCTGCCCGAGAACAGATAGACGTCCTGATGGACCATCCCGATGTGGCTGCGTAGGGAATGCGTCGTGTAGTCCCTGATGTCGCCGCCGTCTATGAGTATGCGGCCCGCCGTCACGTCGTAGAAGCGCGGGATGAGGTTGCACAGCGTCGTCTTGCCGCTGCCCGACGGGCCGACGAGGGCGATGTGCTCGCCCGGGCGTATGGTGAGATCCACGTCATGGAGGACGTCTATGTCCGCGTCACGGTACCTGAAGCTCACGCCGTCGAACACCACCTCGCCTTTCACGTCCGACAGCTCTTTCGCGCCTTCTCTGTCCTCTATTTCCGCTTTTTCGTCCATCACCTCTATGAAGCGCTCGATACCCGTCATACCGCGTTGGAACTGTTCCGTGAACTCCACGATGCGCCTGATCGCGGCGATGAGCATGACGACGAACAGCAGGAAGGCCATGAAGTCGCCGAGCGTGATGCTGCCGCGCATGAGGAAGATCGCCCCGGCCACGACGACGGCGCAGTACATGATGCCGTCGAAGATGCGCGTCGTGCTCTGGAAGCCCGCCATGTACCTGTAGACCTCCTTCTTCACGCCGAGGAAATCCTCGTTGCCGACGCTGAACTTTGTCTGCTCCACATCCTCGTTCGCGAAGGATTTCACGACGTGGATGCCCTGTAGGCTGTCCTCGACGCGCGCGTTGATCTCGCCGAGTTGGCTGCGCTGCTTCTTGAACGCCGTGCGCATCCTCACTCGCCAACGCATCGCGAAGAATATCATGAGCGGCACGATGGCAAAGATGATGAGCGTGAGCGGCACGCTTATCTGCACGAGCAGGGCGAACGCGACGGATATCTTGACGGCCGCGATAAAATATTCCTCGGGGCAGTGGTGCGCAAACTCGGTGATGTCGAACAGGTCGCTCGTGATGCGGCTCATCAGCTGGCCGACCTTCGTCTCGCTGTAGTACGAATACGAAAGATCCTGAAGGTGGGAGAAAAAGTCCCGGCGCATGTCCGTCTCTATGCGTGCGCCCATGACGTGGCCGATGTTGGCCATGTAGTAGTTCGCGAACATATCGACCACGCGCAGGCCGATGTACACGCTGCCTACCGTCAGGATGAGCCGCAGCGTCAGGCCGCCAACGCCCTCCATAGCCGTGTCCGTGATGAGGCGCACGATCATCGGCAGCACGAGGTCGCACGCCGTCGTGAGCAGGGCGCAGAAAAGGTCGATAACCAACGTCGCCCGGTACTTCTTGAAATACGGGATGAATCTCTGCAGTAAATATAGGGTGCTGTGCGTTCCTGCCGTGTCCATTCGCCTTTTATTTTAGCACATCGGAGCACAGCAGGGGCGGGCCTTTGATCTTTCTGTTTTACCGGTTTCGACCCGTCCCCTGTGTGATGAAAAAAAACTGCCCCTGTCAGGTATGAAAACCATCTTGGAGCAGTTCCTCAGTGTTGCTCTCCGGAGCTGTGGGTCCAGCCTAGCTTATTCGGCGAGCTTGATGTTCTTCGCCGCGAAATTCCAGATGTACGACGGGTTCAGCACCGACTCCGGCTCGACTATGCGGTTCGATATGCCGAACAGCCAATTGTATTGGCAGATGGTGTAATACGGCTGCTCGTCCTGCACGATCAACTGCGCTTCCTCGAGCAGGTCCATGCGCTTTGCGGTGTCGGTAAGCTGGCCCTGCTTCTCCAGAAGCTCGTCCACTTTCGTGTTGGAGTAGGCGGCGGTGTTCGAGCCGCCCTGTTCGCCGTTGCTCGTCATGAGCAACGGGGTCAGTATGCCCGCCGGGTCCGGGAAGTCCGATATCCAAGCGAACAGGCCGAAGTCGTACGGCCTCTTGCCGTCTACCATGCCCTCGCCGAACTGTTGGTTCGTGACTTCCTCATTTGACTGCTGGTCGATGGACACGGTGATCCCGATCTCTGCAAGGGCTTGCTGCAGAGCAAGCGAGAGGTTCTTGCTGAGTGTGTATTCGTCCGAGAGCAGCGTACATTCGAAGCCGTCCGGGTATTTTGACTGCGCGAGGTATTCCTTCGCTTTTTCTATGCTGTATTCGTATTTCGGAACGTTCTGCTTGAGCGCTTCCCACCTTTCCTTCTCAAAGATGAAAAGGACGTCGGGCACCATCAGGTAGTTCGTCGGGTTGCCCGTCTCCTTGACGAAGGCTTTCTGTATGCCCGCGGCGTCTATTGCGGACGCCACTGCGCGGCGCGCATTCACGTCGTCGAACGGAGGCTTGCTGCAGTTGAACGCGAGAAAGTTGAACCCTGGCCCTTCCCGCCTGAGAAGGCTCGCTTTGCCGCCTTTCTCGATATCGGCTATGAGGTCGGATGGCGTCTGAAAGTCGATATCCGCCTGCCCCGTCTGGATCGCGAGGGCGCGCGTGGTTTCCTCCGCTATGGTGGACACTATGATGGATTTGATGTCGGGCCCTTCCCCGAGTTCG
>JAISLZ010000053.1 GCA_031277015.1 Eubacteriales Family XIII. Incertae Sedis bacterium
GCCTGCCCGCAGTCACTGCGGGCGTGATAGAGAACCTCTATACCGCAGACCTGGCGTTTTTGCAGGATATGTACCAGCGCATCAACAACATAGACCCGCCGGTGACGAGCGCGGTCTGCCCCGAGTGCGGCCACTCGTTTGAGGCGCCTGTAAATTTTACGCGAGAGGGATAGCGCTCTACCCCGAAGGGGAGATGTACAAGGAGATGGCTTTTATCTCGTACTATTTCCACTGGGGGGGCGATGAGGTGATGGCGCTAGACCACGCCGCCCGCAGGCGTTGGTGCGAGGAAATCTCATCGATCAACGCGGACCTCACTCCCTCTGACGCAAGAAGCGGGAAAGAGAAGAATATTACCGAGATGAATGTCAGGCCGGTATTTTGAGCGGTTCTGCACGGATACAGGCAATGGCGGACATCGGGAACGGAATGAAAAATGGCTTTTAACACCACATCGAGGAATGTTACAACAGACAATATCCTTGTGTCGAACATGGGCCTGGCCCCCGTGGTCGGCTACAATTTCATGCTCCGCGTGGAGGGGCTTTACGACCTGCCGTGCAAGAGCGTCAAGGCATTTGCGCGCGAGAACGAATACGAGCTGATACAGGAAGGCGGCCGCAACGACTACGTACATATGAAGCGCAAGCCTATCAGCAAGCCTTTCACGCTTGACGTGGAGCGGTACGTAGGCGTGGATTACTTCGACCCGCTGCCGAACGGCTCAGAGCCCATATTGCCGATTCTGCTCGTGGTGTCGAGAAAACCGAACAACTGGTCAAATCCCGACGGATGGGTGCGTACCTATACGTTTACGGGCTGCATAGTGATGAAGAAAGTATACGGCGAACTCAATGCGGAACAGTCGGGCCTGCTCACGGAGACGACCACGATAGCCTACAAGCAGATGGCCTGCCTTGACCTGCCGCTCGGGAGTGTCTGATAGGATGAACGAATGCTGACGATCGGAGAACCGATAAAACCGAATACAGGGCGGACCTTTACAACCATCACCCCGTCGTGCGGCGAGGGCGTGGATTTTTTCTATGAGCGCATAGCGGGAGGCTACGCGCTCATGTCGATGAATTTCACGCCGAACGATATGTTGCTTCTCATGTTCGCGTCTCCCGACATTATGGAGTTCGGCGGTGGCGGTACTAATATCAGCGAAATCGCCAATATAACAAATTCGCGCGGTTTCCTTCTCAATATTGTAAATAACGTGCTCAATCGCGTGTTGCTTGTCGACAATGACGAGTTCTTATACAGGGACGAGGTATATATCGCGAACGTCCTGCGGCGCATGGGCGTCACGGATGTGAATTATTTCCTAAAGGAGGCTACGGCCGTCATCGAGGAAAGCAAGACGGCGCTTCGTCTGGTGGAGCATTACAGCCGGAACGCTGATTTGTTACGCGAAACGCGGATTCATACAGGCGCTGCGGCGCCGGGGGGTGTTGACGGTACGGAGGGGACCGCAAGCGTAGCCATCCGGGGTGAACGGGAGCCCGGCGCGGATCTGTTCAGCGAGATATTCCAGCGCCACTACGCGGGCTCGATCTTTTCCATTCTCCAATCCTACGGTGCGTATGAAACGGGAGAGCGCGTCTCGGATGCCCTGGAGCTCAACGCTTCCGAATGGGTCGGCGTGTGGAACGCGGTAAATCTCTTTGACAATCGCAAGGGATTCACCGTCTCGGAGTTTTCGCCCGTGCATCGGCACTACAACGCATATGAGACAGGGGTCGCTCTCAGCCCATCCGCTGAGGGATCGGAGGTCGTCGGCTCTGCCGTAGCCGCAGCGCTGATCAATATCGCGCAGAATGCGCTACTCTCGCGTCTTGGCCGCACCACGCATACGGACGCGCACGTGCGTGTTGACGTGTCGCATGTATTCCCTGTCGCGGCCGGGCCCACGCTCGAGCGTTTCCGTTCCTGGCATTCGGAACGCGTGGTGGGAGTCTTTGTCGAGCGCATATTTGAGCGCAGGCTTTCCGAGCTGGACCGTTTGGAGGAAAAGTTGCTTTCACGGATCGAAACGGAGCGCGCGATCCTGCCTCCGCCTGCTATGGTCCTGCGTGAGGACGCGGATTCATACGGTGAGCGAAGCGAAAGCGCCTTGACAGAACGTATTGAAATACGTGACGAGTCGCACTATATAAGGATGTTCTCCCATATCAAGAAGGGACGGTCGCGCATCGAGCGCCTTATGAAATTGGCCGGCTCAGCCACGGGGCGCGATATGTTCAGGCAGTTCATAAAGCACACCGACATGTCCGAAACCTCGTCGCGCGAGATCAGGGAAGTAGCTATGATTGATCACTCCCCTGGTGGCGGTCGTGCTGTCGGTGACGGTGAGGCATCCGGTGATCTGTACAGACCGGAGAGCAATCTGAGCGAGCTTATATTTGACTTGATCGAGCGCAGTACGGCGGAGCCTATCGGCATCGAAGCCGATGGAGGGCTGGATACTGATCGGGTCGCGGAGCTTTACCTCGCGCAGCTTGCCGGCGCGGACGAGGAGGCGGAGGGGACCTTAGGCGAGAGGCTGAAAGCCGGTCTAGACGAGTATGACAGGAAAAATAAGGAGATTGCAGAAAAGCTCGCCAATAAAGCGGAAACGCCTTCCGGAGAGGCGGAGACGGAAAAGCCTCAGGCTCCGGATGTAGAGAGGCGCACGGCCATTGAAGCGCTTGCGGGGCTCGAGGATTCGGAGAGGCTCCTTATGGAATTGAGGGAGACTGACGCAAAGGAAAAACGCGAGCGTCCTGCGCCGGAGCTCACTTTGCTCGCACAGCTCGCTGATACGGACGAGGAAGTAGGGGCAGCCATAGGGGAGCGCCTGAAGACTGATCTCGACGAATACGATCGCAGGAACAAGGAGCTCGCTAGGAAACTGGCGGAGAGTACTCAGGATGGACCGCGAAGATATACATCGGAAGGCCCTCAACCCCCGGGTTCGGAGAATCGCATGGCCATTGAAGCCCTTGCGGGATTGGAAGATTCGGGGAAGCTATTGAAGGAACTACGCGAGGCCGATTCCACGGAAAAACGTGAGCGGGTGGCTCCGAAACTCACCCATCTACTGTCGTCGCTCCCTCCTGAAAGGCGCGAGATATACGAAAGACTCTTGTCCGAAACTCAGGGGATGGCGGGAGGCGAGGACGGCGTACTGCGTCCCGTCAGTCTGCCTGAGCTCAACGCTGAAATATTGGCGGCGGTGCGCGAACATACCGAAGCTGGAGTACACAGCATAGAAAAGGAAATCAAGGGCGGTGTGGAAGTGCTGCGTGACCATGTCGCGCGTACGATAGAACGGACGGAAATACCTTTGCGCGGCAGAAAAGCGGGAGATAGCGCCCATCCTTACGAAGCGCCGCGTCTGTTGCACAGGCAGGAAGGGCCGGCGGGTTTGTCAGCGGACGGCCTCGCGCGTCCGGAGTCCGCGGAGTCTGTGCGCACGGACAGAGAAGTGACGATACGCGAGAACATCGTGCGTGAGGAGCAGCTCGGCACGGAGATCAACAGGGCCGTCAAGGACATGGAAGTGAAAGCCCTGCGGGACATAGACTCCGCGATCAGCAGGGCGCTCGCAGGGCAGATGCGCATGATCGAGAGCCGCATATACAGCGGCGTCGAAAGAAAGCTCGACATGGAGCGCGCCCGCAGGGGCAAATGAAGATGCGACAGCAGAGGCCGACGCGCGGCGCGGCAGTTAGGAAAGGTACAGCATGGGCGTAATTGATTTGGTAGGGAACAAACTTGGGTTGATGGACGACGCGATCATCACGTCGATCGACAGCCGCGGTATGCGCATCTATGGAGAGTCGATCGAGCGCAGCTACAAGGTGCAGTTCAACCCGAGCGAACTGACGATGGACGCGAGCATCCACGTGGAGCCTATGGCCGACGCCGAACGGGCGTCCACATTGGGTTCGGAAGCCGTCACCCCGCTGCGCGTAGACAACCCACAGATATTCCTCACCGTCAGGCTCATATTCGACGAGATGGTCCCGGAAGGCGTGTTCATGTCGAACGACGTCCCCATCTCCGTCGCTGGGGCTACGAAAGGGCTCGCGAACAAGGCTAAGGACAGTCTGTCGGGCCGTCAGGGCGACCGCTCGGTCCAGCCTGTCGTGGAAGGTTTCATAGGCGCTATCAGGAACAGCGATACGCGCCTGCTGCGTTTCAACTGGGGCGAGTTCCGTTTCACGGGGTTCCTGCAACACATCCACGCGGAGTATGTGATGTTCTCGCCGAAGGGCGACCCGGTCCGCGCCTATGTGACGCTGCGCCTGAAAAACGACCTCGACTCCGATACGGAGATGTGGTGGGAAGAGATACTCGCGTTGGAAGAAGGCATGGGCCTGGGCTTTGACAAAGTGAAATCCGCCGCGGGCGGCGTGCTGAATATAAATTGGTAAAGGGAAAGGTGTTTTGAGATGGATATAAGTATGCCGGGCAGTGTTGAACAGGCAAAATTCATAATTAAGGACAGGCCGGACGTCTCGTCGCGGAGCAAAACGCGGATCGAGCTCAACGTGCAGTTCAACCCGAGCAGTCTCAGGTTCGAGTCGAATGCGGAGTCATATCAGGCAAAGGGTATGATGGCGCACCTTTCGGATCTTCCGAACCAGGTGGACCGCCGGGCTTCGATAGTCCTGAACGTGGACCTGATCTTTGACGCCGTACAGAATGCGGACGCCTTCCACGGGGACGCGCTCAGGCTCTCTTCGCAGGATGTCGTATCCCGCACGGCCGCGACCGCCTTTGGCGGGATGGGCGGGAAAGATTCGGATTATTCGGTATTGCACCGGACGAACCTGATGATCGCGCTATTGATCAGCAGCCCGTTGGTTGTGTTCAACTGGGGCAATCAGTCTTTTTCCGGCGTGCTGACGGAAGTGCAGGCGCGGTACGTGATGTTTTCGCCTACGGGCCATCCAATCAGAAGCAGGCTGTCGATCCGCATCCAACAGTTCATCGACGAGAAGCGCGGCCTGCAATACTGGGAAAATGCGTACGAAAAGCTGTTTGTCGACGACAAGGTGCGCGCCTCGCACGAAAAGAGCATACTGCAACAGCAGTCGTTCCTGAATCTTTAGGGGGTGCGCGGGTTTGAGTTTGTTTGAGGAGAAGAAGGGTTGAAGATACCGGGTCTTTCTGACATACCGGGCGTATCCGCGATGGGCGGGGCCGGCTCATATGAGGTCACCTATGACGCCATGTACAAGAAATATGGCGGCTTCGACCTGCCTCGCGCCGGTATAGAGCTGAACGGCCAGCAGTTTTCCAAGAACAAAGGCCGCATGCTCATCAACGACATCCGCGTGGAACTGACATCAGGTTTCGAGGCGTCCGTCGCTTCCTTCCGCATATACAACGCCTACACCATCGGGGACGAGGACGAAGGGGAAGCGTCAAAGTACATGTTTGACAACCTGAAGAAGCAGGCCGTGCTCGGCGCGTCCGCAAAGATCAGCCTCGGCTACGGGGAAGAGCTCATAAAGGTATTTTCCGGGTTCGTCGCCTCCGTCGATTTCTGTTTCAGCGAGGACGAGCCGCCGTACATCGAGGTCACGGCGATGGATGCCAAGGGGATCATGATGGCGTCTTCATATGCGGCGCAGATCGCGGCAAAGTCCTACGGCGATGCGGTGCGGTTGATTCTGAAGGGCGTATACGACAAGACCCGGTCCGGCGGGATCGTGGACAAGGTCACCGTGACCGATACTCCCGACAAGAAGCCGTCCGGCGGGGGAGGTAAGCCTAGCGCGGAGACTATAGAGATGGTGTCGGAGAGCGACTACGAGTTCGTCGTGAAGGCCGCAAAAAAATTCAACTATGAATTT
Source organism: Eubacteriales Family XIII. Incertae Sedis bacterium (assembly GCA_031277015.1). Taxonomy (GTDB): domain Bacteria; phylum Bacillota; class Clostridia; order Peptostreptococcales; family Anaerovoracaceae; genus JAIRPC01. The sequence continues at coordinate 5,853 of JAISLZ010000053.1, forward strand.
TTCATCGACCGCGGCGAGATGATATTCCGCAAGGCGCGTAGCGAGGAAAGGCCGCTCACCGCGCTCAGCTCTAGCAACGGGGTCATGTTCTATCGGCTCGGATACAGCCTGACGGGGATGGTCGAACGAATAGAGGTACGCGCGATGGACCCGGGCACGGGCAAGACCATCGTCTCAAAGGACAAATACAACGAGAAACTATCGGTATCAAGCAAGGCAAAAGCCCTGATCAAGGGAAGCAGAAAGGTCTATATAGACCCGACCATATTCTCACAGGAGGAGGCCGACGCGCGGCTCGAATCCCTCATGACAGGCATGTCGTACAGGCTTGGCGGCCTCGACTGCGAATGTATAGGTATGCCGGACATCATACCGGGGCGCTTCATGGATATAGCGGTCGGCTCCCCTGGTGACAACCGCTTCTATATCACGGGCGTCGTACACGAACTTGACAGGGATGGTAGGTACAGAACGAAACTCACGGGCTCGGTGGACAAACTGAAGGCCAGCGGCGTATAGGAGAGATGACAGATGGCGCTGTATGATATTATAGATGAGATAGCGAACAGGCAGATCACGAAGACGGATACAGGCGATCCGCGCGCCTACGGTGTCATGGTCGGCATCGTGGCGAAGAATTACGACAAGGATATGCCGGGGCGCGTATGCGTTACAGTTCCGACGCGGGACAAAGACGCGAACGAACTGCAATGGGCGCGCATGGCGCAGCCGTCGGGGGGCGCCAAATGGGGGCACTATTTCCTGCCGGAGATAGGTGATCAGGTTCTGCTCACATTCGAAAACGGCAACATCGAGAAGCCCTATGTCATAGGCTGTGTTTCCAAGGACAAGGATCGTTTCCTCGGGCAGTCCGTAGACAAGGATAACAAAATCAAACGCATCGTCACGCGGAACGGGAATGAGCTCAGATTTGAGGACAACCGCGAAGGGGAAGGGGATAAAGACTGCATTACGCTGTCCACCGCCAAATCGACGCATACGTTGAAATTGGACAACGAGAACAGCATCATCGCATTGACCGACAAGAAGGGCGAGAACTCCATCAAGTTCAACACTAAAGATGGGACGATGATCGTTAAAGCCAAAAGCCGCATCACCATCGAGGTTGGCGACAGTATCAAAATCATCATGAACGGAGAGACGGGAGCCGTCAGCCTGAACTGCAATGAGCTCAAGATCAAGTCATCCCGTAAGGTGAGTGTCAAGACGGATGGAATGATGAAGGTCGACGCTTCGCAGATCACCGAAAAAGCCTCGTCGATGTATCAGGCGGAAAGCGGCGGGATAATCAGCGTCTCGGGCAATCCGATCAAGCTTGGGTAAGAGAGGGTAGAGGGCATTGTAATGGATGAAAAGGGCAAATCCTTTCTCGGAATCGGGATGAAATTCCCGCCACAGGCAAACAAGGCGACGGGACGTATTGCCGTTTCCTCAGCGGAGCAGAGCGTCAAGGAATCCGTTTATCTGATTCTAATGACCGCTACGGGCGAGCGTGAGCTTGCGCCTCACTTCGGTAGCCGCCTGTCGCGTTACGCGTTCATGGACGTGAATCTCACAAATCTCAGCATAATGCGCCGCGATATAGCCGAATTGATAGTAGCTCAGGAACCTCGCATATCCGATGTGGACGTTGAGATCGACGCCTCCGGCAGGGAGGACCGCCTGATCGTAAACATCAGATACAGGTTGGCTCAGACGAGCAGCGTGGACAATTTCGTCTTCCCATTTTACCTGAAGGCCTCCGCGGAGGACGATCAATGATAAATATAGCGAGACAGTATATGATCGACCCAAGACGACAGAAGGAGCTAAACAGGCAGATATCAGAGCTAGCCGCCTCGTATACGCCTGAATGGATATTTGACCCGACCGATCCGGATATCGGATCGGTGATCGCCATGCTGTTCTCTGAGCAGATGGAGGGCAGTATCGACCGCTTCGGTCAGGTGATAGAGAAGTATCGGGTAGAGCTCGTAAATCTCTTGAATATCGGGCTACTTCCCGCATATCCGTCCAAGGGTGTCTGCGTGCTGAGCCCCTTGCAGGAAACCATTTCGGGGGTCGATGTGCCGGTCGGTACGAAACTGTTCGGAGACAATCCGCTCGCCGGGGACGCGGTCGTCTTCGAGACCCAGTCGCCGCTTCATGTGACGAGTTCGCAGATAAGGGACATCATAGAGGTTTCGGGGACCTTCGGTCGTATTGTGCCTCTGCGTGGAGATGCTTCCGAAGTTGTACCGACGGGCGTCCCCGTCCCCACGATCTCTACGAATGATGAAACGGAACCCGCAAATACGGATATCTATCTGTTTGGTTTTGATGAAAAAGGTATCGAAAACCATTCCCTCATCCTCTATCACGAGAACGCCTTTGATGTGCCCTCTCATACCAACGTCCTGCTTGAATTTTTTTCGCCTACCGGCGCGTCGCTTGCCGGCGTCCTAACCAGAGAAGGCGCATATCGTTTCAGGTATTACGACGGTCAGGAATTTGTTGATTACGACGAGGTGACGGCGTCGGACGGGATTATCTCCCTGCGCCGTGACGGTGACTCCCAGAAGCTTTTATTGCCGAACGGTCGACTTTGCGATGCGCTGCGTATTGACGCGGCGCGTCCCGTGAATGAGAGCTTCGATATAGGTAATATGCGTATCCATTCGTATGCCCATGACGCTCCCGCCGATTTCATAAACAATAACGACAATGATCTGCCTGTGGAAGAATGTATGCCATTCGGTGAAACGGCGTCCCTGTTTGACGATTGTTACATCGGTTGCGACAATATCTTCTCCCATGACGGGGCGGAGGTAACGCTGCGTTTTTCGCTCGCTTTCCGCGAAAAATTGGTCACGTTCACCCCCCAGCAGGAGGATGAGTCACTGAAGGTAGTCAAGCGGAAGCCCAGACGGATACTTTTCACCACCGCCCATACGCACGTTGACCGTATCGTGGTCGAATATTTTAACGGATCGGGATGGCGCAGACTTACTAGCGATTCGGGATGGGCCCAGGTCTTCGATGGAAGCGTGGCCGGAGATATCGAATTGACGTTTATCAACCCCGATTCATGGGAGCCGTTCAGCATAGGCGCCCATACCGGACGGTGTATAAGGCTGCGTATAGAGAGTGCGGCCAACTGTTATCTCCAGCCCTGTATACACCATATGCCCGTTATCAGCGGATTCACGATTTCCTATCGATACGTGGAAAACAAGAAGATCCCGGCCTATACTGAACGTATCAGCGGTACAGACAGAACGGAGCTTACATCCGCTTTGCTGCGCGGGGAAACGATATGCGCTTTCAAACCGATCAAATATACGCAAAACGCCCTCTACCTGGGCTTCGACAAAAGGATCGAGGGGCTTCCGCTCAACATCTACTTAGGTATACGCGACAAGGTCGGCGGAAAAAAACCGGTTTTCAGGTTCGAGTATTCCACGGGCAGGGGTTTCAGCCCCATGCGTGTCGTTGACGAGACCTACGGATTTACCAAAAGCGGGGTCGTCATGGCGGAACTCGGAGAGGATATGGCTAGATACGAGGTGGAGGGGCTCGCGCGATATTGGGTGCGTGCCGTAGATGTCGACGGAGTATTTGACGATGCGGACAGGCCGCGCCCCGTCATCACTGATATACTGCCGAACGCCGTCATGGTGCGCAATGAGCGGACGATGGAGGAAGAAGAATATTATATAGATGAAGCCGCGCCGAATATGGCCTTCCCCCTGCCCGCCGAAAACATTCTGCAGGCTGATGTCTTTGTCAATGAGAGCAATCTTCCGCGCGCCACCATGCAGAGCATGATAGAAATGGCGCCGGGGGAAGTCCGGGTTCATTATGACCGGCGTGGGGATATTAGTCAGTTCTACGTTTTATGGCATGAAGTGGAAAACTTTGACTCATCCACGCCATCCGACAGGCATTATGTGATTGACCGCCTACACAACGCCATCATCTTCGGGGATGGAGTGAACGTGCGGATACCGGCGGCCTCTCCGGACCCCGCCTTTACGGTCAGGATCAAACGATGCGACGGTGCGACCGGCAATCTCCCGGTGGGCGCGATCTCCAATATGATGGATCGGTTGCTCTATATTGGGGATGTCTACAATCCGCTTCCGGCGAGCGGAGGGAGAGATATGGAGAGTGTGTACGCCGCCGTGGAGCGTGGCGCGGGTATCCTCAACTCAGGTGGACGTCTCGTAAGCGAAGCGGATTATGTGCGCGAGGCAGAGAACTTCTCCGACATGATCGGACGGGCCGCCTGCCTGATAGACGAGGACGGTAGCGTAGGAGACACTCGCAGAGTCAAGGTAGTTTTGCTCATGCGAGACTATGCAGCGGGTTCATGGTCGTTCGATAACATCGCCGAGCGCCTCAAGGCCGATATACTGCGCAAATGCGAAGCGACGCTCATGCCCGAGCATATCGAGATATCGAAACCGTTGTTCGTTGCCATCCACATAGATGTTTGGGCGCATACGGAGAACATGAAGCGTAGGTTTGAAATATCCGCGTTTATTCGTGAGCGTATAGCGGAACGTATTGAACCCCTGCCGGTACGGGATGAGTATGGCGCGGTGAGCGGAGGCTGGCGAATCGGTGAATTGCCGACGCCGGAGCAGATCGACATCATGCTGCACGGTATACGCGTGAATGCCACAATCCGGCGCTTTACAGCTACCGTATCCTATGCCGACGACCATGGAGAGCATACCTGTGAACTTGGCATGCTGAGTAGGCAGCAGTTTATGATCGGTGTCAACGGGCGGCACAAGGTGCATTTCCTGTAGGGTAAAAGGAGAGATCATTGTTAGACAGTATCAACCTTTCTGATAAGACATATGAGGAAATCTTGTCAGAAGCTATCGAAAAAATTCCGATGTACACAAAGGAATGGACCAATTTCAATGTGTCCGATCCCGGCATCACCATTCTTCAAAATCTCTCCATGTTTACCGCTCTCATGCGTGAGAAGATTAACGATGTACCGGAGTCCGTGCGTTTCGGCCTGCTCAGCATGCTGGGTTTCACGTCTGGCGAATATGAAGCTTCGGAGGTATTCCTTTCCGCGTCCGTATCCGATTCTGAAATGTCCTTTCCCCTGGGTGAAAAATTCATGGCTGAGGATATCTGTTTTGAAGCGGATGGGGCCGTCACCCTGGGTTCGTGGGGTGTCAACGGCCTATACTGCGAAAATGACGGTGTTATAAGGGACATCACCTATCTGCGGGATGGGGCGCTCAGGTCGAGCGCCGCCGTATTCGGCGCGCCCGCTACCGTCGGTGCCAGATTCTATGTGCTCTTTGACGATATACCAGGCGATCGCGATTCGCTTGTTCTGCTCATCCGCATCATGGGGGACGAGAGCCGCAACGCGTTCGGTGACTCGGATCTGTCTCTTGTGGAATTGAAGTGGCAACTATTCTCGAAGGACGGTTGGATGGATGTTGAAGCTACCGACGAGACACGTGGTTTTCTCAGAAGCGGCCTAGTCAAGCTGTCATTGGGTGCATCGGAGAAAGCGCTATGTTCGGTTGGGGGAGGGCAGGGGTATGCCCTTCGCTGTATACTCAAGTCGGGTCAGTACGATATTTCCCCTCGTCTTCATTCAATTACCGCCAACGTATTCGAGGCGCGCCAGAAAGACAGCAAGGTGACGATGACCTCCCTGCCGGGGAAAGATACGGTCATATACAGCAACCGGGTCGGTATAAACGGATATTATACGGTCTTTTGCGATGAGGAGGGCGCGGGCAACTACCGCAAATATACCCCGTATGATGGGAGCGGAGGACAGGGGCGGTTTTATGAAGTGGAGCAAGGGCCTACCGGCATACGGATAAACTTCCAGTCAAAGCGGTTCGCTTTCGGGCCGGCTTCGCGTGAGGACGCGGTGCGCGTAGTCGGTTGTGAGTTGGCCGCCGCCGAACATCTGCTGCTCGGGAGGCTCATGGGATATGACGGACAGGTGCTGCGCGCGCACGGGTTTGGGCATATACTGCCGAATGAACTTTGCGTCTTGGCCGAAGGTAAGGATACTGGCGGAGTGCCGTTTTACCGTTTCGTGCGCCCCGGCGGTACAGATGAACGGGGGTTTTGCTACCGCGTCATGTCGGATACATCGGAGATTCAGGTCATGAGCCCCGGTGATATGGAAGGATATATGCTACATATCGCATCCTGCGCGGTGACGGAAGGCGCCCGCGGTGATGTTCGTGCGCGGACGGCCTTTATCCCCAAATTCCTGTCTGCAGAAGGCGTGGAGCCATTGCCTCGCATCACAAACGCGCTGGAGAGCAGGGGCGGTGCGGCGAAGGAGAGCGCGGAACAGCTCCGTTTTCGTTTTCTGACGGATCTCAGGGAACCTACTGTAGCCGTCACGCTTGACGACTACGAGTATATAGTGAAGAATACACCGGGATTGTGTATACACAAGGTCAAGGCGGTGGCGGATCCTGGAGGCAATCTCATCCGGATCGCCGTCAAGCCCTACGGAGAGGAGAAGATGCCGGCGCTCTTGCCGCTATATGCGAACATCATCAAAGATCATATAGATCAAAGACGGATGATCGGGACGCGGATCGAACTGGTTTCGCCCGTGTACATCCCCGTGGACGTGCGCGCGATTATCTACGTGAAGGGATATTACGATAACATTAAAGAGCTTATTGAATCGTATCTCAGGGGCGAGCTTGACGGAGTGACAGGCGGGATGCCGTTCGGCGCCACGATCTCTTACAACCGCATATACAAGGGTCTGGAAGCGCTCGAGTGTGTTGAGACCTTGTATGAGTTTGCGATTGCGCCGAGGGACTGGAAATCCGCCAAACCGGATGGTCCGGATATCATACTGAACGATGGCGCTCTGTGCTATCCGGGTGATTTTTTGATTGAGATCAGATGAGGGCAACGCCTCTCCGCCGGAGGGGCTTGAAATGGAAAGGAACAACGATGGCCTATGAGATAAAAAAATACAGGATCAACAGGTTGCGGCTCGAGAGAGCTTTTTGCGACGGATTTGAACTGACAGATGAAGGAGCGCTCGTTTCATCGGGTGACGGAAGCGTTGCGTCGGTTTTCTTCACGGCGCTCGACGGAGTTACGGATAGCTGTCCGTGGGGTCGTTTCCTGTTCGACGCTACGGCCGGCGAGGACACGGTGTTCACAGTGAAAGCTATCGCATCCGATGAACCCACGGTCACATACAACGAAAGATCCGTGGTCATGGACTCGGTCCTGCGGGATCCGGCTACCCCACTCGCCGACAAGTTTGCGCTTTTCGAACAGGCAGGGAACGTATATACATCCGTCTACAGCGATATGTTGTTGCACGGCCTTAATGGGAGGTATCTGTGGATCTGCCTGACAACCCAGGGCAATGAAGCGAGGTTTTCAAACTTTCGCGCCCTTACTCCGGGGGACAGGTTCCTGCGCACCTTCCCGGAGGTATATCGAAATACGGGAGCGTTTTTCCATCGCTATATATCCGTGTTTTCTTCCATCTATGGCGATCTGGAGGAGGAGATAGACCGGGTGTATGAACTGCTTGACCTGGATATGTGTCCCGCGGAGCTTCTGCCCGTATACGCTTCATGGTTTGGGATCACTCCCGACGGGGATTACATGGATGAAAAGCGTCTGCGCATTTTTCTGAAGAAAGCATATTCGCTTATTCGCAAGAAAGGCACGAGGGAAGCCATAGAGGAACTCGTCGGCATTTTCGTGGACGAACCATTCTATATAGTAGAGCACGCCGATGTAATCGGCGGATCGGACCGAGAGACGAAGCGCGCTCTGCAACGCCTGTACGGGGATGACCCGTACAGCTTTACGCTGCTGATCAAGCGAAAACCGGATGAGAAGCTACAGCTGCGATTGATGCGCCTCATCGAGCAATTCAAGCCGCTTCGAATGAATGTGAGGATTCTGTTCATTGAGGACAAATCCGCCCTTGACAGTGGCGCCAACCTGGATGTCAACGCGCTTCTGACAAACCCCAAGACGGGCATTTTGGACGAAGGGATTGCGCTTAACGGTACGGATTATCTGTCCTGATAAGGAGGAGAGTTATTATGGCAATATGCGTGTGCGCCGGAGCCGGTCTATTCTGCCCGTTCGGTACTACGCCTTCCACACTGATGGTGACGTCCAACATGAAGGTTCTGACATCCTCGCCGGCGGCTACGATCATGGACAAGAACCCGATCGTGAATATTCCGCCCTTCGGAATGTGCACCTCGCTTGCGAATCCGACCGTAGCTTCCGCTACGGCCGCTGCTCTCGGAGTGCTCACTCCGATGCCGTGTATACCGAACACCGTTGCGCCTTGGGTTCCGGGCAGTCCCAAGGTCCTAGTCGGCGCATACCCCGCTTTGTCCAACACGTCCAAGCTGATGTGTGCTTATGGGGGAGCGATTTCGGTCACGGCTCCGGGACAGGCAAAGACGCTCGTGCCGTAAGTTTTTGTTGAAGATTTACCTGTTTGCTTCGTCAACCGAGGTGAGGAGGTGATATAATATTTCGATATCATATGGAGGGCAAGGGATGGAAATCAATATGAGAAAAAATGCCGGCGAGCAGATCATCGCTATCAAGGGTAGGCTTGATACGCTCACAGCTCCTGATTTGCAGCCGGCGCTTATAAGCGCGGTAAAGGCATACAAGAGAGTCGTTCTGGATTGCGGCGAGCTTGAGTACGTCAGTAGCGCCGGCCTGAGGGTGCTACTCATGGCTGAAAAGTCGGCGAAGGCCGGCAAATCCGATCTTATCATCAAGAATGTTTCTTCAGAGATCAAGGAGATTTTTGATATGACCGGGTTTTCAGACATTCTCACGATCGAATGACTTCGCGGCTCTCTGACATAGTCGATAACAGCGCTTTCTTTGAGACGCTCTACCGCAAACACTCGTTTTTGAATGTCGTTTCTCTGATTCTCTCGGTCATAGGTCCACTTGTCTGCACTATCCTCATCGGCAAGAAATACGGTGCGGCAGGTCTTTCCGCGGTTGCGGTCTGTTCGCCGTTGTTTTTTCTCGGCGCGTTTCTCGGTACGATTTTGTCCGGAGGCGGCAATGTGCTCGTATCTCAGGCCGTTGCCAGGCGTGAAGACACAGAGGCCAACCGCATTTATAGCGCGACATGGATACTCGGCGTATGCGGCGGCGTGGCGATCTTCTCCTTGCTTCTGCTCTTTGAAGATCAGGTTATGCTGTTCCTCTCGGCGGGGCAAAGGCTGGATATTATGGGATATTACAGATGGATGTTGGTCATGGCGTTTCTTACCATACTGCAATGGATCCCGCTAAATTTCTGCCGGCTCGCCGGTAGGCCGAATGTCGGCCCGCTCATGACGGGTATCATGGCCGTCTGCACGGTAGCCTTTGCTCTCAAATTCGCGGATACCATGGGTCTTGCGGGGGTAGCTTTCGGCCAGGCGCTGGCCTGTCTGTGCAGCCTCCTCATCGCCGTTATCCTCATGCATGGCGGGCTCCTCAGATTTCGTTTCACCAAGCGGCTCCGGATCCGCGCGATACTTGCGAATGGCAGTCCTTTCGGGATGGAGCGACTCTACATGATGATCAGCATATACATTATGAACATCATATTCCATCTGTCCGGCGGCCACATAGCTCTCGCCGTATACGGCGTCATCCAAACGCTCCATCGCTTTATGACGGCCTTCATCAGCGGTGCCGCACAGACGATCCTTCCCGTCGCCGGAATGCTGAACGCCGAAAGGGACGTGGTGAGCCTTGGCAAATTTCTGAAGCATGCTGCCATTTCGGGTAATGTGATCGTCGTAGCCGCATCTGTCATGCTCATCGCTTTTCGTGGCCATCTTGCGGCCCTGTTCGGACTCACCGGCAACGCGGACACCGCCCTGTTCCGGTACGCAATAGTGTTCTACGCGGCCTACGCGGTCATCCTGCAAAACACGACGGTCTTTGCCGCGTGGTTCAACGCCTCCGGACGGCTCAAGTTTGCAAATCTACTTCTGTTCTTGCAAGAGTTGTTCCTTCTCTGTTTGCTCGCCGTTCTCTTTGGCGCCTTTTTCGGAGCGCGCACGGTATGGGTATCGTTTCCCGTTTCGGGCGCCCTGTCGATACTGGCTCTCGTGATCATCTTATTTGTCATACGGCGGCGCAACAAGCGGCTCGTCTACCCATTCCTGCTTGACCCGTCTGCCGTTCTCGCGGGCAACGACTTGTCGTTCTCCGTCTCGAACGATCTCGCGGATGCATCTAAGGCGTCGGAACGGATCAGCGTATTTTGCGAGGATAGCGGTCTGACAAAGAAACAGACGATGCTCATCTCGCTGTCCGTCGAGGAATTTATCATCCTCATCATAAACAACAACGACAGCGCGAGCTCGCTCGGCATCTCATGCCGGCTGACTCTCGGCAAAGACGATATCACGATGCGCATCCGTAGCAGGGGCCGCATGTTCGATCCGCTTGCCTACTACAAAGAGCATATATCGGGTGATATCGAACGTAGCGTAGAAGTCATCGGTTTGAAATACATCGGGGAAAACGCGAAAGTTATAGATTATAGGGAAACGTTCGGCGTGAACAATCTGCTGATAACCATTGGAAGGAATTAAGTGTGAAAAATGGGGGAAATAATATACAGGACAGGAATGGAAAAGGATGTTGACGGTTTCATGGATTGCATGAGAAGCGTCTATGGGGACGACAGATACTATCAAAAGTTCTATGACGTGGAATATGTCCGCGGCCGCATAGATAGCATCTTTATCGCGGAGCTGGACGGCGAGGTCGTGGGTAGCCTCGCGCTCTCAGGTTGTGGCTATAGGGGCGAGGACCACAAGCTCGGGACCTTTATCGTGAAGGCGGATATGGAGGAGCACAATATAGGGAGCGGGCTGCTGGGCTATACGGTTGACTCCATTCGATACCTACCTTCCGTGAAGGGTGAGAATGTGACACATCATATGGGTTCGCAGATATTGACGGAACGCAACGGCTTCGTTCCGGTCGGCCTCCTGTTCGACGTTTTCATCGATAATTCGACCCTCCTTATCATCGTCAACAATTTCAACGTCAAGGAGGTCGGGCGCATCTTCGTCCCTGATGCCATCGCGTCCTCTGTGGAGCTGCTCTACCGCGAACTCGGAGTATCGGTCGAACCGGTGACAGGTAGCGGAGGGGACGTGATTCCTTCCGTCAGCGACATATGGTATGAATACGACAGGCATTTTAGGTTTGCCGATATATATATACTCTCATATGGGGAGGACTGTATGGCGCGCATAGGTGAGATAGAGTCCGGCCCGGGTCTGCCGGGGATGACGGCCAATATCCATATAGATATGCGCGACCCGAACGCGCCCGCAGCCTACGAAGCCCTGATGGGCGAGCGCTGCGTCTATGCGGGCTTCAAACCAGTCAGCGCCGGCCACGAGTACATCGTCCTTCACCGGCCGGGAGAAGGGCCTGTACGGTACGGCGCGATGAAGCTGACAGCGCGTTCGAGAGAGATGCTGACGCGTCTTGGCGTCGCGTTGAGCGATCAGGTAAGCGGCCGGTAGCGGGTAGGGTGCATAGCAATGTCTGACAGGAAATATCAAAACTCAATATATACGAAGGTGAGCCGCAAGATGATCTTCGCCGCATTGTTGTCCGCGTTTGCGGTATTCATCATCGCGACCGCGGCCATCTTCTTCATACGCGTTGGCGTTGCGAATGTGAGCAAAGACCTCGGCGACCGGGCCGCGGACAACAGCGCGACAAGCATGACGGAACTCGCTGAGAACTCGCTGCTCCAGGTGGCGAACAATCGTGCCATGCTCAGTGACGCTACGCTGGAGACCGTCAGCATGGCCGTCAAAGTCATTTCTGATAAAGCGACCGCTATCATGTCCCATCCAGACTGGTACAATGACCGGCCCATCATGCCGCCCGATCCAAAGAACGAAGGCAAAATCGTCGCCCAGGTGGTTTATGCCGATGGCGTGGATCCTATCAATCTAAGGCGCGAGGTCGGCCTGTTGGGCAATCTTCAGGATCTCCAGCTCGCGCTATTGAACGCCGAGGAGAGCATCGCGACCATGCAGATCGGTAGCGAGACCGGAGTCATGGTCATGGTGGACGATATGTCGAGCGTCAAGACCTCATCATACGACCCGCGTGTGCGCCCATGGTACATAGCCGCGAAGAAGGAAAGGGGCCTGATATGGACTGATGTCTTTGATGACGCCTTCGGCAGGGGCCTTGCGATCACTTGCGGCATGCCATATTATGACGTGGACGGGAATATCAAAGGCGTTGTGAGCGGTGGGATGCTGCTTGCGACGCTGAACGACACGGTCGCCGGGGCTGTCGTCGAGCAGAGCGGCAAGACATTCATCGTCAACGAAAAGGGTGATATCCTCATCTCAAAGGACGTCGCGAAGGACCAGGATGGCAATATAATAAGGGAAAATTTATTGGAGAATGAAAGCCCATCGATGCGGTCCGCTGCGGCCAAGATGACGAAGGGACAGTCCGGCATAGACCGAGTCGTATATGGTGACAAGGAATATTTCATGGCCTACAGCCCTCTGAAGGCGCGCCCATGGAGCTTTGTCGTGCTCGTAGAGTCCGGTGAAGTGCTCAAGCCCGCCGAAGTCACCAAGAAACAGATATCGGACACCACAGACGGGGCGCTTGACGAAATACAGAATATATTCTTCATTGCACTGGGCTCATTTATCGTTCTGCTCGTGGGTATCGCCATATTTGAGATTCGCCTGTCTAGATCGGTGTCGGTGGGCATTACCGCGCCGATCATCAAGCTGACGAAGGAAGTACGCGGGCTGATCGGCAAGGAAGACCTGGCCCTTGACCTGCGAATCGAAACGGGCGATGAGATCGAAGAGCTGGCGGACGCGTTTACGGACATGACAGCGCAGCTCAAGGATCATATCGAACACCTTACGGTCATCACCGCCGAAAAAGGGCGTATCGAGACGGAATTGAATGTCGCCAGGCACATACAGGCATCCATGTTGCCGAGCGTATTTCCCCCGTTCCCCGATAGGCCGGAGTTCGACCTGTACGCGATCATGCATCCCGCAAGGGAAGTCGGCGGAGATTTTTACGACTTTTTCCTCATCGACAAGGATACACTATGCCTCGTCATAGCCGATGTATCGGGAAAGGGCGTGCCCGCCGCCCTGTTCATGATGATCGCCAAAACCCTCATTAAGAACAACGTGCAGTCGGGGATGCGTCCGTCCGAAGTGTTCGAGGCGGTCAACAACATTCTATGCGAGAACAATGACGAGGAGATGTTTGTGACGGCCTTCATGGGGTATTTCGATATCTCGACGGGTAAATTTACCTTTGTGAACGCCGGCCACAATCCACCGCTCGTGAGACAGCGGGATGGCTTTCGTCCGATTGAGGCGCGCCCGAATTTCGTGCTCGCGGGAATGCCGGATATACGCTATACCGAAAACGAGATCATCCTGAACGCCGGCGATGCGATCTGCATGTATACAGACGGCGTTACGGAAGCGGTTAACAGCGACAAGGAGCTCTATTCCCTGGCGCGTTTCATAGAATCCGCCAATGGGGATAGCCTATCGGATCTCATGGCGTTCACTATGAATATAGAGTCATCGATCGGTAGATTTGAGAGTGGGGAGGAACAGGCCGACGACATCACCCTTCTCACCTTCCGCTATAACGGTGAGGACGCTCCGGGCGATCCCTGTTATGCTGTTGCTGGCGATGTACGTGAGCTTGAAATAGAAGCGGACAAGGGCAATCTCAACCTCGTGCTGAAATTCATTTCAACCTCGCTGCGCTCGCTGGGAGAGAGCGAGTCGCTGATCTCCCAGGTCGAGGTGGCGGCTGAGGAGGTCTTTGTGAATGTCGCGAGCTACGCTTACGCCTCGCAGAGCGGCAAAGTGAAGATCAAACGCTCCCTCGGTGAAGAACTTGCACTGATCTTCGAAGATGATGGTACGCCCTTTGACCCTCTTTCGGTACCCGATCCCGATATTAATTCCATTGCAGAAGACCGCGTCATTGGCGGCCTCGGGATCTACATGACAAAGAAGATCATGGACAGCGTGTCCTACAGGTACGAGGACGGCAAGAATATCCTGATACTCATCAAAAAGCTTAGTTGACGGCTCGTCATATTCTTTTTTGAAACTTTTTTTGTTTCATGATTATATTAGTATAATATTGGGTAATAGATATATGTAAGCTGGTTGCCATCCCGTTCCAAAGGCTATGCCCGCGGGACGGGATGGGGGGGGATGTCGGCGATAAGGATATGTGGCCCGTAAGGGCCGGTATCTGGATCAACATTCGCGCGGATCGGGATCGCCTGTAGTCAAAGGCATTGAATGGGGCCGGAATCGTGAATGTAGGAGCGGCAGATGAGGGGGCCGGAGTGACGCGCAACGACGCCTCTCCGGGAGGTCCTGCCGTTCCGACTCTGTTTTTTTGTTATAATGGACTAAAATAGTTCACGGTAATCGGAAGGATGGAGATAGTATGCTGACAAAGAAGATCGCTGAAGGGTTTACATGGGTAGGGGTGCTGGACCCCGATTTGAGGGTGTTCGACATCGTGATGTGGACGGAGTTCGGCACGACCTACAATTCCTACGTGCTGAAGGGGAGGGACAAGACTGTCCTGTTCGAAGCTTCCAAGGCGCATTTTTTTGACGAATGGATAGAGAAGGTAAAGTCCGAAACTCCGGTAGAGAAGATAGACTACCTGGTCGTGGAGCATACGGAGCCCGACCATTCGGGGACGATAGAGAAACTGCTCGAGATCAATCCCCGCCTCGAGATAGTAGGCTCTATGGGTGCGCTCAACTTCCTGAAGGAGATTACGAACAAGGAGATAAACGGGCGGGCCGTCAAGAGCGGCGACGAGATAGATTTGGGGGGCAAGACGCTGAGGTTCATCACCGCGCCGAATCTGCACTGGCCGGACACCATTTTTACATATGTGCCTGAGATAAGGACGCTCGTGACGTGCGACTGCTTCGGCTCGCACTACTCCGACGAAAACGTGACGAACGACAGCCTCACGAACTACGAAGACTATATGAAGACGCTTGTCTACTACTACGACAACATCATCGGCCCGTTCAAGGGCGATGTGCTGGCGGCCCTCGGCAAGATAGACGGGCTTGACATAGACGTGATCGCGACGGGGCACGGTCCTGTGCTGACGCAGAACCCGCAGGAGGTCATAGAGCTCTACCGCCAGTGGTCTTCGCCTAAGAACCCGAACACGAAGAAGACGGTCGTCATACCATACGTATCGGCATACGGATACACGAAGCTGCTCGGTGAGACGATAAGGGACGGCATCAGGGAAGCGGCCGACATAGACGTGAAGCTCTATGACATGGTGGCCGTCGACTTAGGGGAAGTCATGGCGGAGATTCAGCATGCGGACGGCTTCCTGCTCGGCACGCCCACCATCGTCGGAGAGGCTTTGGAGCCGATCTGGAAGATCGCGGCCTCGCTGAACGCTAAGCTGCACGGCGGCAAGTTCGCGTCGGCCTTCGGGTCGTACGGTTGGAGTGGCGAAGGGGTGCCCCACATCATGGAGAGGCTGCGCCAATGCAAGCTGAACGTATTCGGTGACGGGTTGCGCGTGAGGTTCAAGCCGAACGACGCGGACCTCGCGAAGGCGCGCGAGTTCGGGCATGACTTTGGCTCGTCGATCCGGGACGAGCGGCTTCAGGACGATTCGTTCAAAGCGTGAAAAGTTACGATCTGATAATAATCGGTGCGGGGGCGGCGGGGCTTGCCGCCGCCATCGCGTTCCGTAGGCGGTGCGAGGGCAGCGCCCTTCTCATTGAGGCCGGTGATGTGGCGGGACGGAAGATACTCGCTACGGGAGGCGGCAGGTGCAATCTGTCCAACACGGCTGCGCCCGGATGGGAACGTACGAAAGAGTTCTTCGGCAGTCTCGGCGTGCTGCTTGATGCGGACGTAGAAGGGCGGGCATATCCGCTCACGCGCAACGCGGCCTCCGTGAGGGACGCGCTCGTGCGCGAATGTGAAAGTCTCGGCTGCTCGTTCATGTTCGGTATGCGCGTGAGCTTACTGGAGCGCGGGGGCAACGATGATTTCGTGGTCCGCACGGAGCGTAGGAGCGCCGGGATTCGAGGCGGGGGCGATGGTCCCGTCGCTTCGCCAGGGCAGTCTGCGGCTACCGCCATGCGCGCCAGGCAGGTCGTCGTCGCGACGGGTGGCAAAGCCCGCCCCGCCTACGGCAACCTCGGGGACGGCTACGCGTTCGCGCGGTCCTTTGGCATCAAGGTGAACACGGTCAGGCCGTCCCTCGTGCCGTTCGTGTACGCGGACGATGTGAAAGGCGGATTGGCGAAACTCGCGGGGGTCCGGGCGCGTGCGCGCGTGCGGCTTGTAGCTGCGGCTGCGGACGGCGATGCGTCACCGTGTGCCCCAGCGGAAGCCCGGGGTGAGGTGCAGTTCACGGACTACGGGCTGTCGGGTATTTGCGTGTTCGACCTGAGTCGATACTACGAACCCGCCTGCTGTGCCGTAGCCATAGACTTCGCTCCGGACCACACCGAGGACGAAATATCGGAACTGCTTGCATCAGGGCGTGCCGCCGGCCTAGCGGGCGTCGTGCATCCCAAGGTCGCGGAATACATCGAGGAGTGTGTGTGGCAGAGGCGGAAAGGAACAGTTCACGGGCAGAAAGATACGCATGAACCGTCCCATTCTGACCTCGCCGCTACCGTCAAGGACTTCACCGTACCCATCAAGGGTACCAAGGGATGGAAAGCCGCGCAGATCACGTCAGGTGGCGTCGCGATGTCCGAGGTGCACGAAAAATATTTTGAGTCGAATTCCGTCCCGGGACTGTACGTCGTCGGCGAGGTGCTTGACCTTGACGGACCGAGTGGCGGCTACAACTTAGGCTACGCGTGGAACACAGGACTGGCCGCCGGCCGCGCCGCCGGCGCGTACTGCGCGTCGTATCTGACTATCGAAACCGTTTGAAATTGGATTGGGGAAGCGCTACCCGCGCCGTTTGCCCGCTACCTGCCGTCCACGGAACCTTCGAGGACTATGACGGGAGGAAGGTCGTATTCATCCTTGTGATAGATGCTGTATATCTCTCTCGCGTAGGCTAGGCGTTTGTTCATCACCGGTATACCCGGACGTTCGTACTTATTGCAAAACACCCTGGTCGCCTCGTCAATGGTATCGCATTTTTTCAACAATTTTTTTACATATGAGTAGCTTCCTGCCAGCTCCACCTTTACGAGAAAATGAAGCTGCGTCGAAAGGCTGTAGGGATCCTTCATGCTCATGAGTTTGGCTCTGCGGCCACCTATCCACTGAGCGAGCCCGTCGCCGGATGTCTGAAAGCCGTGCTCCTGTCTAAGATTGCCCATGATGCCCGCCGCCTGTTCGTCGGTGAAGCCGTTTTCGAGCAGATAATTCCACACGTGGTCGCGGTTTGAGGAAGGGTTTTCCACCATGCTGACGGGTATGCCGAGTTCCTCGGCGCTGACGGCTCTGGCCTTCAGCGTATTGACGTTCTGTGGGCGAATGTAGCTGTCGCCAGGCTCGGTCCACTTGATGAAATGATCCCTGTTGGGGACGTTGACGTTATCCTCCGATATGACAGCGAACGGCGTCAATATCAATCCCGCCGTAAACAGAGCGATGATCGCCCGGAAAAAGTTCTTATTCAAAATAGCTTTTATCGTATCCACGCCACGATTATATATGGTCAAACTTGGTTTTGCAACAATTCTGTAATATTTTCGTAATATAATCACCAACTCTTCACATTTCTTTGCGGGATTCCGTGAAACACACATTTCGGGGGAGCATTGTAGCTCTTATATCTTACGAGATTATCCTTATTCTATTTATAGTATAATTATTATAGAAACAGAACACGGAGGAAATTTATGTCTGGCATTAGCGATGAAAAGAAGCCGCCGCTGAAATACAGGCCGACGATGCTCATGATCCTCGATGGTTGTGGATACAGCGCGAGTGAGTATGGCAACGCGGTACGGCAGGCGGACACCCCGAACCTTGACAAACTCTGGGCGGAGCGTCCGCACACGCTGCTCGCGGCGAGCGGGCTGGCCGTCGGGCTGCCGGAGGGGCAGATGGGTAACAGCGAGGTCGGTCACCTGAATATCGGCGCAGGGCGCACGGTGTACCAGGCGCTCACGCGTATCACGAAGTCGATAGGGGACGGGGATTTCTTTGAGAATGAGGTACTCGTGGGTGCGATGGAGAACGCGAAGGTTGACGGCTGTGCGCTGCATATCATGGGCCTGGTCGGGCCGGGCGGTGTCCACAGCTACCAGGGACATCTCGTCGCCCTCGTGAGGATGGCGAAGCTACGCGGCGTCTCGCGTGTATACATACACGGCTGGCTTGACGGGCGCGATACTCCGCCCCGTAGCGCGGCGGGCTTTCTTGAGGAGCTTGAAGACTCGCTCGCGGAGATAGGGCTGGGAGAGGTCGTCACGATATCTGGGCGTTACTACGCGATGGACCGCGACAACAGGTGGGAGCGCGTCGAGAAGGCTTATGACGCCATCACATTGGGTAATGGTCTGCGCGCGGCGTCCGTGGGCGAGGCTATAGAGGGCGCTTATGGGCGCGGCGAGAATGACGAGTTCGTGCTCCCCACGAACATATTTGCGAAAGGGCCGCACCCCATCACGATAGGGGACGGGGATTCGGTGGTGTTTTTCAATTTTCGGCCGGACCGCGCGAGGGAGATCACACGCGCGCTGACGGAGCCGGATTTCGACGGTTTCGGGCGCAAGGTTCGGCCTGCTGGACTGTACTTCGTGACTATGACCGAGTACGACGCGACGCTCGCGCATGTGCATATAGCGTACCCCCCGGAGGCGATAGCAAATACTCTCGGCGAGTACCTGTCGGGACTCGCACTTACGCAACTGCGCATCGCGGAGACCGAGAAGTATGCTCACGTCACGTTTTTCTTTAACGGAGGCGTTGAGAAGCCGAATCATGGAGAGGACCGCGCCCTCATCCCGTCGCCCAAGGTCGCGACCTACGACCTCCAGCCGGAGATGAGCGCCTACGCATTGACGGATCGCGTGGTCCGGGAGATCGAGTCGGGGAAGTACGACGTCATCATCCTGAATTTCGCGAACATGGACATGGTTGGCCACACGGGGGTGATGGATGCCGCGGTCAAGGCCGTAAGCGCTGTGGACCGGTGCGTGGGACGTATCGTGAGCGTTATTGAGAAAGAGGGAGGGCAGCTACTGATCACAGCCGATCACGGCAATTCCGAGAATATGCTGACAGAGGACGGAAAGCCCGTGACTGCACATTCGACGAACCCCGTGCCACTGATATTCGTGCGCGGTGAGCCTGGAGGAAGCGTGATGTCGTTAGCGGATGGAGGCGCATTGTCGGATGTCGCGCCCACGCTGCTCGAGATGATGGATATCCCCTCTCCCGTCGAGATGACGGGGCACAGCCTGTTGAAACATGCCTGAATGGACCGGGGAGCAACGGGACGCGATATGCGCCCGCGGTAAAAACATACTCGTGGCCGCCGCCGCCGGTTCGGGCAAGACGGCCGTGCTGACGGAGAGGATTAGAAGGCTCGTTACCGAAGACCGCGTATCCGTGTCGTCACTGCTCGTCGTGACCTTCACCGACGCCGCGGCTTCGGAGATGCGAAGGCGCATAGAGGACGCCCTCGGTGAGGCGATGGATAGGGAGGGGAACGACGACTTCATGCGCCTACAGTTGCGGCGGCTCAGATCCGCGCAGATAAGCACATTCCACGCATTCGCTTTAAGCATCCTGAAAAATTATTATTATGTCATCGGCATGGAACCGTCGTTTCACATCTGTGACGAGTTTCGCTCCGCTTTAATGAAACAGGAGGCGCTCGACCTGCTCTTTGAGGAGCGGTTCGCTTCGGGCGCCGCCGCGTTCACGGACTTCCTTTCAAGATATGCGGACAGCAGAGGAGAGAATGGTGTGCGCGCGATGATACTGCTCGCTTACGGTTTTATCAGGAGTCTTCCGGATCCATTTGAGTGGCTTGGCGAGAGCGTGGAGCGGCTCGGTGCTTCGGACGGAGAGTTCCGCGCTGGTCCGGTTTTTGCGTGGCTGCGTCGGAAGATAAAGTCGGAATTGAGCATGGCGACGAAGGAAATATCGCGGGTGGGAGAGATGCTTGTGGAAGTCGGCGCGCCGTACCTCGCGGATAAGAACGCGGCCGACCTTGCCGCTATCACGGAAGCCATGGATTCCTTCGCGGATGGGGAGGGATGGGACAGGATGGCAGACGCCCTTTCATTCAAATTTCAGATATTCAAGGCAACAAAGGAAGAAAAGGACAGCTATGAGATGATCCGTGGCGAGGTGACACCGGTCAGGAACAGGGCGAAAAAACGCATGGCAGGCTTGGTCTCGGCATATTTCGGAAGGTCGCTCGCGGAGACGCTGGCAGACGTTAGGGATACGCGGCGGTATGCCGCCGAACTGGCTTCGCTCGTCCGGCGTTTTGATGAAATCTTCGCAGGGCTCAAGAGGGAAGATGGAGTCATAGACTTTGACGACATAGAACATTTTGCCCTTGAGGTACTGAATGATGACAGGGTAGCGGAAGAATTGCGTGGGAAATATGAGCACATTTTTGTGGATGAGTATCAGGACAGCAACTATGTACAGGAGGCGCTCATCTCGAAGGTATGCCGCGCGGATAACCGGTTCATGGTGGGCGACGTGAAGCAGAGCATATATCGTTTCCGTCACGCGGAGCCGGGGATATTTGCGGAGAAGTACAGACGATACCCCGAAGATGATGGGAGCATGCGCGTCGACTTGAACATGAATTTCCGTAGCAAAGCGCCTATCATAGATGCGGTGAACGGAGTGTTCTCGCGCCTGATGGGGGAGCGTACGGACGGGTCTCCCGGGATGGAAGAAGGCGACGGTATAGGTTATGGGGATGAGGCGGCGCTGAAACCCGGTCTGCCGTATGATCGCGCATGGGACGTGCCGTCCATCTTGCGCGTGGTGGACATTGCGTCTGTCGCTACGGATGATGGGTCCGGGACGGTAGGCGGCGTCGACGAGGAGATACTGTCTTTGAAGGAAGCGGAGCGCGAGGCCCTTGCGGTGGCGGCGGTGATACGCGAAGCGCGTGGTAGGATGTTTTATGACGCGAAGATGGGCGCCGTCAGGCCTATGGAATATCGCGACATGGCCTTACTGCTCCGTGAAGCGAAGACTTCGGGGCCTATCTTTACGGAAACCTTGCTCGGTGAGGGCATCAGCGCGTACGCGGAATCGGGTGACGGGTACCTGGGTACGGTGGAGATAGAGACGTTCATGAACCTACTGCGCGTCATAGATAACACCCGCCAGGATGTGCCTCTTGTGAGCGCCCTGTATTCCCCTGTGTTCGGCTTTACGACGGACGAGCTGGCGGAGATAAGGATGTCATGCGGGGATAGAAAATGCCCGTTCTACAAGGCGTTTCATGCTCGCGCTGGCACGGGGGGAGAGCTCGGCGCCAAGTGCGCGGCGGCACTCGCCCGCATAGTCGGATGGCGCCGCGAGGAATCGTTCATGGAACTGTCGGACTTTCTCTGGCTCATTCTCAAGGAGAGCGGATGGTACGACTATGCGGGTGGGCTTGCCGGCGGGGCGCTGCGCAGGGCCAATCTGCTCGCCATGCAGGGGCGCGCTACGGAGTACGGAGCTGGAGGTGCGCGCGGGCTGTTTGGGTTCATCAGATATATCGAATCGGTCGAGGACAAGAAGCTGCCCGTACCGCAGGCAAAGCTTGTGACCGAGGGTGAAGATACCGTACGCGTCATGACTGTACATCGTAGCAAGGGTCTCGAATATCCCCTCGTGATAGTCGCGGGCCTGGGGAAGAAGCTCGGCGCGGCCAGGCGCGGAGGGCGTCTGTCACTGCACCGGAAGCTCGGACTGGCGCTGACGCTGGAGAACCCCGAGGCTCATACGTGGAGACGCACGCTGCTTATGGATGCCATTGATGGAGCCGTCGCCGCTGAGGAGAGGGAGGAACTCATCCGTGTGCTGTACGTCGCGATGACGCGCGCACAGGACAGGCTCGTCCTCATCGGGAGCATGAAGGGTGCAGGGGAGATGATGGATCGCAGGGAATGGACCGTGTCCGATGGCAGCGTGCGGGAATCCGATACCTTTCTCAAAATGTTGCTTCCCCTGGCGCATGAGGCGGGTATCGTATCATCCGTTGTCACGACGTCAGGGCTTTCGCGCGCTGTCTGGAACAGGGAGTTGGAGCGCGGTCGCGCGGTCGCGCGGCTCGAAGATATAGAGAACGGCGGAAGCATGGAAAGACGCGAAGTGCGGGATGAGATAGACAGGAGACTCTCGTTCGTTTATCCACATGAAGCGGCCACGCGGCTGAAGTCCAAGTACAGCGTGACGGAGCTGAACCGCGGAGTAGCAAATCCGCTGAAGTCACCGCAAACCTTCTATTATATGGAGGAATCGGCGGCTGAGGCCTCCGAGGATGAGGGTAGGTCGGCGATGGCCGCAGATGAGGGAGAGGCGGTGATGGCGCTACGGCGGCCGGAGAGCGGTGTCAGCGCCGCGGAGCGCGGGTCCGCTCTGCACAAGGCAATCGAGCGGCTCGACTACGTCGCGGCGTGTACGCATTGCGTAGGTGCAGATGATGAATCGGACGGAGAAGGGGCCGTGGCCGACGGTGAGCCGGGAAGCGCCGCTTGGTTTGAGGCGTATCTTGACGGCCTCGCGGACGACGGCTTCCTTACGCCAGAGCAGCGCGCGTCCGTCGGCGCGGGTGACCTGATGGCTTTCGCGTCGTCGGATATCTGCACCCGCGCCGCGGCATCGCCGCGCGTACGCCGTGAAATTCCGTTCAACTACCACATGGATATGGACGGAGAGCAGGTCATCGTTCAGGGCATCATAGACCTTTTCTTCGAGGAAGGGGACGGACTCGTGCTCGTGGATTTCAAGTCGGGCGGCGCGCGCGGCAAGCCTGAAGATCGCGCAAGGTACGCGCTGGATAAGTATGGCGAGCAGATGAGACTCTATCGCGCCGCCCTAGGGTCTATCACCGGGAAGCGCGTTCGTGAAGCCCTGTTCTACCTCACCGATTCTGGGCAGATCGTATCAATGGAATGATATGTCTTCGATAGGAATAGTTATGCAACTTTCCGCCGATTGAAGTCTGAACTGCGATGTGTTATAGTGATCATTAAGGATTTTTCCCAAGATAAGAGTTCAGTTGCGGGTCGCTCCGCGTCCTGCGCGTCTATTCTGAAAGGCGGTAATTCACCATGAAACGAGCACAGACCATCCGAAAAGTGAGAACTGTCATCTCCGTCATCTCCATTGCGCTCACGCTCACGTTCATGCCACAGGTCGTGTCCGCTGACGACGCGCAATCCCTTTCCACGAAGCTCGGACCGC
Organism: Eubacteriales Family XIII. Incertae Sedis bacterium; assembly: GCA_031277015.1. Classification (GTDB taxonomy): domain Bacteria; phylum Bacillota; class Clostridia; order Peptostreptococcales; family Anaerovoracaceae; genus JAIRPC01. The sequence continues at coordinate 29,354 of JAISLZ010000053.1, forward strand.
CGCCCGTCGACGCGGTGATAACGAGCTTTCCCTACAGCGATACGCGCGTTATAGACGCGGATACTCACAAGATCACCGTATCAGTCGACGGCACGGACGAGACCTCGGCTTTCAGGGGCTACGTCTATAAGCTGACTCTCACGAAGGGTGCGGCATATTCAATCGATATGATATTCGATCCTTCCGACGCGTTTGCCTGTGGCTACGTATTTCTCGACGGCAACAGCAACATTCTCGTCGATGATTCATTGAACACATCCGACGAACTGTTCATAGCTCCGAGAAGCGGCGTATATTACATGCTCATTACCGATATGGGACTGACCGGCGGCGGCAGTTATAAGCTGCAGATAGACAAGGCGTCGCTCATCACCGGCAAGGTGATGGATGACAAGGGTAAGGCGATAGGGGGTGCCTACGTGACGTATTACTCTGCCAAGAAAGCCCTGAACCCGAATGAATATATGGGATCGGTCACCACAAATTCCAAAGGCGAATATTCGATAGGTGTCAAACCGGGTTCGTACAAGCTGCTGTTCTCCGTCAAGACCGGTTCGTACAGCCCCCCAAAGTATAGGGCCGAATATTATAGCAACAAGTATTCCATAAGGTCGGCTGGGGAGATAAGAGTGGATGCCGGCCGGGTGCGCTCGGGGGTGAATGTCAAGCTCTCCCCTTACAAGGTGCCTAAGGCGGACAAGAAGGTCGCGGCGCTTCCCTTCAGGGCGTCGTCAAAGGTGACGTCAAGCTCGCAGGAGATTCAGTTTCTGGGCAACACCCCGTATAGATGCAAGGTATACTCCGTCCACCTGCGCAAGGGACGCAGCTACGAATTGATACTGAAAGGCGGGGAGGGGGCCGTCAGTCCGGTCATGTGGGTGATGGACTCCAAGGGATATGGGGCCAGTGCGTTCGTCGCGGCAAATGGTGACAAAAAGACCGCAGCAGGCTCGCTGACCGCAAGCAAGACCGGCAATTACCGTATAGTGGTGGCGGACATGGAAGAGTCTTCGGATATGCGGTTCTCCCTTAGTGTGAGCGGTGCGTTCTCTCCGGGGAGCATCGAGGGCAAGGTCACGAACAAGGCTGGGCACGCGCTCGGTTATTTCGAGGTGATGGTGCTCAAAAAGTATGGCAAGCGCTGGATCACCTACATGAGCGATGTGACGGGATTTGACGGCAAATACCAGGTGGATGGCTTGAAAGCCGGCTCATATAAGGTGAGATTTTCGGACACCGTCAATGACTTGGAGTCGGTCGGCCGGGTCAAATATTATAGGAAGGGTTCCGCGAGTGGCGCAAAGGAGCGCGCCAAAGGGACGACCGTCAAAGTTCGTGCCGGCAAGGCCCAAAGCGGCATCAACGTGCGGTATTGATGGGAATCGTGGCTTCTTGATGAAAATTGTCGTGTATGTGTTGATTTGTTTCTGACCGTGTGATATATTCACATAAGCGTACGGGGTTGGATCTCATGCGCTCAGGTATGCGAGAGACAAGGACTCCGCCCTTATATGGGACTTGGTATCGACTCAATGGTATAGGCTTGCAATGTCCGGGAGGCCGGAGTATCTTGTCTCTTTGCATTTAAGGGAATACCTTTGACTTCATCCTGTATTTGTCTGTGACTGTGCGGTACCCGGCTTCGTCAAGGACCCACTCCTACAGCGATGATCCTGTCCACGCTATATTTTTTCTTACTTCCGAAAAGACGCGCCTCGTGGACTGCCGGCGCTGTATCTCAACAGCATCAAGTAGGAGGACTTACTCGGCTGTCCTCTTTTTGTTGTATAATATTTATATTATTACTTCCGGCGCCTGAGAAAGGGAACCAAGGCCGGCTCGGTTCAGCGTCGTTCTGCGCCGTGTGTGACTAAGGAGGAATTGCAGTGTGCTACAGGTCCGATATCGAAATCGCGCGGAATACGCCAATGGACAATATAGAGGTCGTCGCCGAAAGGGCCGGCATAGCCCCTGAATATCTAGAGCGTTACGGCAAATACAAAGCCAAGGTGGATCTCCGGCTGTTGGACGACCCGGGATATGCGGAGCGGGGCAGGCTGGTGCTCGTGACGGCTATCACTCCGACGCCCGCCGGCGAGGGAAAGACTACTACTACCGTCGGGCTCGCGGACGGGCTTCGCGGGCTCGGGAAAAAGGTGATGGTGGCTCTGAGGGAGCCTTCGCTCGGTCCCGTGTTCGGCGTCAAGGGAGGGGCGGCCGGCGGAGGGTACGCACAGGTCGTGCCTATGGATGACATCAACCTTCACTTTACGGGCGACATGCACGCTATCGGCGCCGCGAACAATCTTCTCGCGGCGATGCTCGACAATCACATATTCCAGGGAAATGAACTCGGCATAGATCCGCGGCGCGTCACGTGGCGTCGTTGCGTCGATATGAACGACCGACAGCTACGCAGTGTTGTGGATGGCCTCGGGGGGCGCACGAGCGGTGTGCCGCGTGAAGACGCTTACGACATCACTGTCGCAAGCGAGATCATGGCCATACTATGTCTCGCGGACGGCCTCGCCGATATTAAGCGCAGACTCGCCGACATAGTAGTAGGATATACGTTCGATGAAGGACCGGTCACGGCGGGGCAACTCAAGGCCGAGGGCGCTATGGCTGCGTTGCTCGTAGACGCATTAAAGCCCAACCTCGTGCAGACTCTCGAGGGCACTCCGGCTTTTGTGCATGGCGGACCGTTCGCGAATATCGCGCACGGTTGCAATTCGGTGGCGGCCACGAAGCTCGCCATGAAGCTAGGCGACTACGTCATAACGGAGGCCGGTTTCGGCGCCGATCTCGGAGCCGAGAAATTCTTCGATATCAAGTGCCGGGTCTCGGGGCTGACGCCTTCGGCTGTCGTCATCGTGGCCACCGTTCGCGCGCTCAAGCATCACGGTGGCGCGGGGAAGGATGACCTCACGCGTGAGGATCTGACTTCACTGGACAGGGGATTGCCCAATCTGTTGCGTCACGTAGAGAATATCACGCAGGTCTACGGCCTGCCCGCCGTTGTCGCGATCAACAGATTTCCCGATGATACGGACGCGGAAGTCGCCTTGATAGGTAGCAGGTGCACGGAGCTCGGTGTGAATGTCGCGTTGTCCGACGTATGGGCGAAGGGTGGCGAGGGCGGACGGGCCCTCGCGGAGGAGGTCGTCAGGCTCTGTGATGAACCGTCCGATTTTCGCTTGTCCTACGCGGATGATCTGAGCATCGAGGCGAAGATAGAGGCGATAGCGACGAAGGTCTATCGCGCGGATGGCGTGGCCATCGCGCCCGAAGCGGAAAAGCAGATAAAGCAGCTTCAGGGGTTGGGTTTCGGAGGCATGCCTGTCTGTATAGCCAAGACCCAGTACAGTTTTTCCGATGACCCGTCCCTGCTCGGAGCGCCGGACGGATGGACTCTCACGGTCAGGAACGTGAAGGTATCAGCGGGCGCGGGGTTCATCGTCGTGCTGACGGGAGATATCATGACGATGCCCGGCCTACCCAAATCGCCTGCCGCTGAGCGGATAGACGTGGATGAACAGGGCGTCATATCAGGGTTATTTTGACCGTGAGTTCGCCCAAGCGGGCGCGCACGCGGTGGTATAGATAGAACAAGGATGCGATTGCGAAAGGTTGATTCATGGCATTGATTGAAAAGGAATTAAGTGAATTTGTGTTTGAGCTATCCAGCCGTAGCCCGATCCCGGGTGGTGGAGGGGCGTCAGCGCTCGTGGGCGCCCTCGGTGTGGCTCTCGGAGGTATGGTCGCCAATCTCACCATAGGCAAGCCGAGCTATGCCGATAGCGAGGACGAGATGAAGCGCCTGAAGGTGGCGACCTACCGTGTGCAGACGGAGTTGCTTGATCTCATACAGAAAGACGCGGACGCGTTCGGCCCTCTCGCGGGAGCGTACCGTATGCCGACGGGCACGGAGGAGGAGCGTGCGTCAAAGGCGCGCGTCATGGAGGCTTCGCTCAAAGAAGCTTCGCTCGTCCCCCTTGCCATGATGAGGCTATGTGCGGAAGCTATAGAGCTGCTGGAACGCCTCGCCTTGAGCGGCAACAGTCTCGCTCTGTCCGACGCGGCCTGTGGCGCGGTCCTGTCGGCAGCCGCAATGCGTTCGGCATGGCTGAATGTGATAGTAAATACTGCCGCGATCAACGACGCGGCTTTCGCGCGGCGTGTAGATGACGAGGGCAGGGCCCTTCTCGGTGAATATACTCTACGCGCCGAAAAGGTGTATGATGCCATCGAAAAAGCGCATCAGAGGGATGAAAAACAATAATTTATGACGAGTATGCTATATGGAAAGCCGGTTGCTATCGCGGCTATGCCGCTCATTGCGGAGCGGGCGCTGAGGCTCACTGAAGCTGACGTAAAGCCTTGCCTCGCCACCCTTCGTGTGGGGGAGCGGCCGGACGACGTAGCCTACGAGAATTCGATAGCCGTATGTGGCGCTTCCGTAGGCGTATCTCTGCGCCGTAACGCGCTGCCGATAGGAGCGGATGTCGCTACCGTGGCGGACGCTGTCCGTTCCCTCGCCGCCGACCCCGAAGTTCACGGCATCCTCGTATTCAGGCCCCTTCCCGATGAGGCGCGCGAGGCCGCGGCGCTGGCCGCTGTACCTACGGCCAAGGACATCGACGGCGTGACCTACGCTCAGATGGCCGGCCTCTACGCGATGAAAGAATGTGGCGAAGTGTTCTTCCCCTGTACGGCCGAGGCAGTCATCCGCCTTATGGATCATTACGGTATACCTATCACGGGCAAGCGGGCCGTCGTCATAGGGCGCAGCGCGGTTGTGGGCAAGCCCTCGGCTCATCTGCTTCTCGCTCGCGACGCCACCGTTACGGTGTGCCATCGAAAGACGCCGGATCTCGCGGAGCGCGTCCGCGGAGCGGACATACTGGTCTGCGCCGCGGGGCTGGCTAGGGAAGGTAGGGCCCATATGCTCGGTTCAGACTACTTTGCGCCGGGGCAGGTCATCATAGATGCGGCGGTCAACGGGGATGATGAGGGCATATATGGCGACGTGGATATGAACGCGGTGGAAGGAGTGGTGTCCGCGGTCACTCCAGTTCCAGGCGGTCTCGGGGCGGTGACGACGTTAGTCCTCGTTGAACATGTCATCCGAGCCGCGGAAATGGTGGTGCGACTATGAGAAATAGAAAACTTGACCAATACTTGAAGGACATAGCGGAAGGACGTGTGTCGCCCGTAGAGGCCGCGGAGAAACTGCGCATGCGGCTTTACGACGATATGGATTTTGCCAAGCTCGATACGGACAGGGAGTTGCGCACTGGGCGTGGTGAGGTCGTATTTGCGCTCGGCAAGACGCCGGAGCAGACGGCGTCCATCATGCGGCGTATGGTGGAGCTCGCCTGTGAGGATGGCCGCGCGCCGTTCACAGGTGAGGGCGGCCCCTTTCGTCCTATACTCGCGACGAAAGCGACGTCGGAGCACTACGAGGCGGTTTTTGATTTGTTCGGTGACGGTCTCACCGCAAAGCACGGCCTCGCGCTCGAATATATGGAGGCCGCGAAGATGATCGTCATTAGGCCGGATGATGGTGCGGCATCCGGACGGGGCTCACTCGCACCTGGGGACGCGCGCTACGCAAGCGGTCTGATCGCCGTGGTGTCCGGAGGAACGGCGGACATGCCCGTCGCGGAGGAAGCGGCCGTTACGGCGGAGCTGTACGGCCATGAGGTCACGCGTGTGTACGATGTAGGCATCTCCGGACTGCACAGACTTCTTGACAAGATAGATGATATAAGGAAGGCGGAGGTCGTCATCGCAGTGGCCGGTATGGAGGGCGCGCTCGCGTCGGTCATAGCCGGGCTCGTGTACAGGCCGGTCATCGCCGTTCCGACTTCGATAGGTTACGGCATCACTCTGTCCGGACTGACGCCGCTGTTCGCCATGCTGGGGAGCTGTAGCCTTGGGGTCGGCGTGATGAATGTGGATAACGGTTTCGGAGCGGCCCACTACGCGTCGATGATACTGGGAGTGAAGGATGGCAGGTGAAAAACGCGTTTGGTAAGAGTATTCATTTTGACTGTTCGTCCGGCGTCAGTTCTGATATGATGCTCGGGGCGCTCGTGCATCTTGGCGCGGGCGCTGACAGGGTAGCCTCGGAGCTGCGTGCCCTTGGACCCGAAGATTTCCGCCTGAATGTGCGAACGGTTGAGCGGAGGGGGGTCATGGGCTACGCGGCAACGGTTGAGATCATCGGAGAGGATCCGGCTCATCCGCGGAACGGAGGCCACACACACTCGCACACCTCATACCGTGACATCGCAGAGCGGATAGAGCGGGCCGCCATCGGTCCCGGAGCAAAGAGATACGCCCTCGCCGCATACCGCGCCCTCGCGGTGGCGGAGGCCGCCGCGCATGGCGTCACTCCGGACGAGATACACTTCCATGAGGTGGGTTCGCCCCGCGCCGTGTACACGGTCACGGGCGCCGCCATCGCCGCTGAGCTGCTCGGCGTTACGGCCTTCACGTGCGGTGCGCTCACGGACGGGAGCGGCATGGTGGAGTGCAGTCACGGCACGATCCCTGTCCCTGTCCCCGCCGTCAGGGAGCTTTTGAAGCGGACGGACATTCCTCTGTACATTGACGCGAACATAGAGACGGAGCTCGTCACTCCGTCAGGGCTTGCTCTCATCGTCGGCTTAGGATGCCGCTACGCGCGCACAGATAGCGATTCCGGCGCAGAAGGTCTCTCCATAGGGTACGGTTTTGGCGCTCGTGATACCGGTCTGCTCGGCGCGGTTAGGGCCATCCTGACCACTCTCAGGGCATAAATTGCCGGTCTTGAGCATATAATTACCAAATAGCAATTTTATTTCCATTATTGAAAATGCAGGGAAAAACTTGACGACCACAGCGGGAATGGTGTATGATATTCTAAATGTGAAACGCCATCTCCGCTTCTTTTGTGGGTTCGCAAGGATTTACGTCTGAGTGAGCCAAGGTGTTTTGCAAGGCTAGTTGTGCGGCGTCTGATAGATAAACAGGCGCTACAGAGAAAGGATTGAATATGAAAAAGAGTAAGAGAGTATTGTTTATCGCCCTGTGCGTGGCGTTGGCGCTGGGGATCATGTCGACGGCGTGCGCGAAGAAGACGCCCGCGGAGAAGGCTCCAGCCCCACCGCAGACGACGCCCGCTGGGACCGATGTTCCGACCGACGCTTCTGTCGACACCCCAAAGACGCTTCCCGCGGATAAGGAGGTAACGGACAGCGGCCTCGAGAACCCCATCGTGAGTTCGTCGTCTGACGAGATCAAGAGCATGATAGGGATAGAGTTCGCCGCGCCCGATGACGCTATAGACGCCAAATATAGCATCATAGACCAGAAGGTGGCGCAGGTGGAGTATTCAATGGACAGCGGAAAGGGCCCGATCAAGGTGATCTACCGCGCATCGAAGTCGGATACAGATGAGTCGCTCTCTATTTCGGGCGATTTCAACAAGTACAGCAATACCGAGACTGCGAAGCTTGACGGCGGACAGACTCTGACGCTGAACACCAACGACGGTACGGGCGCCGGCCTATGCCTTTGGTACAACAAGAACACCGTGAGCGGAGGCATATCGGGCTCGATCTCGATGGACCCGATCATGCAGGCGGATCAGCTGACGGAAGTCGCGACATTTTTCGTGAGCCAGGAATCCAAGGGCTTCTAAGGCTGCATAGAATTAATCTGTGTTTCCCCGGATAAGGGAACCGACAAATCAATCATTGTGACAAAGCGCCGTAGATCCGTCTATGGCGTTTTGCAATCGGCGGAGAGGCATATGGCAAAGATACCTGAGAAGAATTACGATCCTAAGAATTTCGAGGCCAGGATATACGGAGAATGGGAGAGGAGCGGCTGTTTTCACGCGGAGGCGGACCCCTCAAAGAAGCCTTTTGCCATCGTCATGCCCCCGCCGAACATCACCGGGCAGCTCCATATGGGACACGCGCTCGATCAGACCCTGCAGGACGTGCTCATAAGGGTGAAGCGCCTTCAGGGATATTCCGCTTTGTGGCTACCGGGCACGGATCACGCCAGCATCGCGACCGAGGTGCGCGTTGCGGAGGATATACTTGTGAATGAGGGCAAGACGAAGGCCGAGCTCGGCCGCGATGAGTTCCTGAAAAGGGCGTGGGCGTGGAAGGATCTGTACGGAGGGCGCATCACGGAGCAGCAGCGCAGGCTCGGCACGAGCTGTGACTGGGAACGCGAGCGTTTCACGATGGATGAGGGATTGAACAAGGCGGTCGTTGAACAGTTCGTGCGTCTCTACGAAAAAAACTACATATATAAGGGTAACCGAATGATCAATTGGTGTCCCGTCTGTGGTACGTCGCTTTCCGATGCGGAGGTCGAACACGAGGACAGGGAAGGCAGGTACTGGTATTTCCGGTATCCGGCGGCGGATGGGGGTGAGGGCATCGTCGTCGCGACATCGCGTCCCGAGACGATGTTCGGCGATACGGCCATAGCCGTACATCCGGACGACGAGAGATATAGGGGCATGATCGGTAAGATGGTGGTGTTGCCGATCGTCGGTAGAAGGATCCCCGTCATCGCCGATCCCTATCCGGATCCGGGGAAGGGGACGGGCGCGGTGAAGATCACTCCGGCCCACGATCCGAACGACTTCGAGGTAGGGGAGAGGCATGGTCTCGAGCAGATCGTGTGCATAGGGCCAAACGCAAAGATGACGGCGGCGGCGGGCAAATACGAGGGCATGGACCGCTATGATTGCAGGAGAGCGTGGGTGGAGGAACTGGCTGCGGCATCGGGCTCAGGTGGCGGCGGATACCTTGTAAAAGAAGAAAAGGTAAATATACCTATAGGCATCTGTTACCGTTGCGATACAGCGGTCGAGCCGATGGTATCGGAACAGTGGTTCGTGAGGATGGATGAGCTCGCAAAACCGGCGATAGATGCTGCGAAGGATGGCAGGCTGACTCACGTACCGGAACGTTTCGAGAAGATATATCTGCACTGGCTCGAGGATATCCGCGACTGGTGTATCAGTCGCCAGCTCTGGGGGGGGCACCGTATACCCGCCTATTACTGCGATTCTTGCGGCGAGATCATCGTCGCGCGGGAGAGGCCGGAATCGTGCGCCTCATGTGGAGCGAGCGGCCTGAGACAGGACGAGGATGTCCTCGACACGTGGTTCAGTTCCGCGTTGTGGCCTTTTTCCACCCTCGGGTGGCCGGAAAATACGCCCGACTTGAGCTACTTTTACCCGACGAGCGTCCTTGTGACGGGCTATGACATCATTTTCTTCTGGGTCGTGCGCATGGTGTTTTCGGGTCTCGAGGCCATGGGGGAGAGCCCGTTCAGACATGTGCTGGTGCACGGGCTCGTGCGCGCGGAGGACGGCGTGAAGATGAGCAAGAGCCTCGGTAACGGGGTGGATCCGATAGATATCATTGACCGCTACGGTGCAGACGCGCTGCGTTTCATGCTCATCAACGGGAGTGCGGCGGGGGGCGATATGCGTTTTTCGACGGACAAGATCGAGGCGGCCCGCAACTTCGCGAACAAGCTCTGGAACGCGTCTAGATTTATCATCATGAATACGGGTAGTGATAAATCCGTATCCGGCCTCACACCTGGTTCTGCGTTCGGCCCTGAACATGATCAAGCGTCAGGATATGCACTTTGCCTGGAAAACATTCCCAAACACAGGCTGCGTGACGAGGATCTCTGGATCCTCAAAAAGATATCGGACGCGGCGATCGACATCACTCGCAATATCGAGTCGTTCGATCTGTCGGTCGCGACGCAGAAGATATATGAACTGGTCAGAAACGAATACTGCGATTGGTACATAGAATTCGTGAAGCCCCGGCTTGCGGGCACGGACGAGGACGACAAGGCGGTGGCGCGCTCGGTACTCATCGCCGCTCTCTCCGACCTGCTCAGATTGCTGCATCCGTTTATGCCTTTCATCACGGAGGAGATATGGTCATTCATGGGGAAGGATGGCAAGCTGATCGTCGATAGATGGCCTGTCGCTTTGGACCGCGGCGAGAAGTCGCCTTCCTACGTCTGCGACCAGGATGAAGACGATGAGGCTGTAGCCCGCGCCTACGCGAAGATCGAAATGGTCAAGGAGATAGTCAGGGCCGTGAGGAATATACGGACGGAGGCGGGCGCGGCGCCTTCGCGCGCCTTGCCCATCACCATAAAGCTCGATGGTGATCTCGGCAGGGAACAGTTGGATGGTGCGGGAGCCCTCATAGGCAAGCTCGCGAATGTGTCAAAGGTCACCGTCACGGAGGACGGTGCGGGCGTTCCCGATGATGCCATGTCGTCCATTCTCACGAGACTTGCGGTGTATGTAGCGGCCGACGATCTGCTCGACTACGGGGCTGAGCGCGAACGGCTTGGCAAGGAACAGTCGAGGCTTGAGGGCAATATCGCTCGCCTGCGCGGCAAGCTGTCAAACGAAGGGTTCACAGCCAAGGCGCCGGAGCATATAGTGCAGGCGGAGAGGGACAAGCTCGCGACAGAGGAGGACGCGTACGAAAAGGTCGTCGCGCGGCTCTCCGACATCGCGGATAAATAATATGACGGGTGCGGAAGAAAGGATCGGCGCGTTTGGGAAGTTCGGGTGGAAACTCGGGCTGGAACGCATGCGAATACTCTGTGGACTGCTCGGCGAGCCGCAGGCCAGACTGAACGTCATACACGTGGCGGGTACGAACGGAAAGGGTTCCGTGTGCAGGTACCTGTATGAAATCCTGCTCGCGCACCACTATACCGTCGGCCTGTTCATGTCGCCAGGGCTCGGAGACTTTCGTTCACGCATTGAATCTGACGGTTCGTGGATAACAGGGGATGATCTTGAACATTGTACGGACCTTGTAATGGCCGCCGTAGATCAGATGGCGGACGGTGACGCGGGGCCGCCGACGGAGTTTGAGGTCCTGACGGCCGTGGCTTTCGTGTATTTCGCGTCGAAAGAGCTCGATTTTGTTATACTGGAGGTCGGCCTCGGCGGCGTTGCGGACTCGACGAACATAGTTGACTCACCCATTGTGAGCGTCATAACTGAGATCAGCTTTGACCATATCGACCATCTCGGCGATACGATAGAGAGGATAGCGGGTGAGAAGGCGGGGATCATCAAGTCTGGCCGCCCTGTGGTAACCTCTGCCGCGGATGAGGCGGCGAAGGTCATCGCCCAGAGGGCGTACGCACTCGGCGCCCCTCTGACTCTGGCGCGTATGGAGGCCTCCGTGGGCAGTTTGCCATCGGGCAAGGGCATTCGCACGCGGATCATCAGGGAGGACCTCGGTGGCACGGCATTTTCATGTGAGATGCATGGAGCCCGTTATGATAATATCGAGATATCCATGCCCGGTAGGCATCAGGTCGAGAATGCGGTCTGCGCGCTCGCGGCATTCGATGCCCTTCGTCGTATGAAAGGGGTGGCGGGGCTTCCGGCCCGCTCCGACGCGGCCGCGCTCCGCGCGGGCATGAAGGCCGCTTGCCTGCCGGGTCGATTTCAGGTGGTCTCATCCGGGGATGCCGACTCCCCTGTCGTCATACTGGACGGGGCTCACAACCCGGCAGGCGCGGCCGCGCTCCACGCGACCGTGAGCGCGCTTCTTCCAGGCATGAGGATCCTCGCTCTCATATCTGTGGCGCGTGACAAGCAGGTTGATGTTATACTGAGGAAAGTACAGGAATTTGCGGAAGGAGCTATATTCACGGAGAGCTCGAACGTCCGTAGTATGGGCGCTATGGATCTCGCCCATGTCTGGTCATCGGCTAGTCCCTCCAAAGCTGTGGAGGCTGTCATATCGGATCCGCGCGGAGCGTACGCCGCCGCTACCTCGCTGATCTCTGTAGGTGAATCAGTGGACAATGCTCTCATTTCCCACATAGCTAACCCTATCCGCGTAGACCATTCGGCTGCCCCGCGTAGCTACGATGCTCTCGTTGTCTGCGGCTCGCTGTATCTGGTATCAGATATAATGATCGATGGAATGAAGGACGCTCAGAGGCAGGAGGAAATCCTATGAGTTACGAAAAGGCGCTTCTCATCTACAACCCTTACGCCGGAAACGGCGTTATCGTGAACAATCTTGACAGGATCATCACGATTTTTCAGCGCAAGAGGAAGATGATCCTCCCCATCAGGACCGATCGCGGTATCAACCTGGACAAGGTGTTCACGGAGGCGGATAGGCTGGGCATCACCAAGGTGATCGTAGCGGGAGGCGATGGTACCGTACATATGGTCGTCGGTTCCATGATAAAGTGCGGCGTGGACATGCCCCTCGCTCTCATGCCCGCGGGGACGGCCAATGACCTGGCGCGCTACTTTAATATATCCACGACGTTCAGCGATATGCTAAAGATCGCGGCGTCAGACCATTGCATCAGGATGGACGTGGGGCTCGCGAACGGACGGCCATTCGTCAACGTATTCGCCGCGGGCGCACTCGTCGACGCGAGCCAAAAGACAGATCCCGTAGCGAAGGACACCTTCGGGCTCATCGCCTATTATATACAGGCTCTCTCGGAACTCCCCAAGATACATCCCATCCCCGTCAAAGTCACGCTGCCTGATGAGGTGATAGAGACCGAGATCAACGCCATACTCATATTCAACGGCCGCGGGGCAGGAGGTTTCAAGGCCGTAGTGCCCCATTCCGTCATCAACGACGGCATGCTCGAGGTCATGATCGTCAGAAACGTGCCATTCGTCAACTGGGGGACGCTCGCGCTCAGCCTCATAACTGGTCAACATGAAAACAACAAATTCATCTCATTCCACAGCGTTACAAACGTCAGGATAGAGTCCGACGAGTACATCGTGACCGACCTGGACGGCGAAAAAGGGCCGCCGATGCCCGTCGAAGTGAGCGTGCTTCCGGGCAGGCTCGCAATATGCGCGCCTAAAGATTGAGAGGATAGCGTAGACGCACAGCACGCGATGAAGCGTTGATCTGCCACGCCGTATGCCTGTGCGATAAGGAGATGACATGATACAGATACGCGAAACGTTCGATTACCGCCCTTTGATCCCGTTCTTCATAGAGAACGAACTGGAGTTTGATGAAGGGGAAGAATACGATGGAGACGAGATCGTGAAATGCTGGCGCGCTGACGAGGTTGATCCTGTCGTGCCATCCTCCTCCCATCTCGTCGGAGGCTGTGTCCTCGCGAAACGTGAGGGCGAGTATATCTGTGACGGTATAGCCGTCGCGCCGGAATATCGTAAGGGCGGTCTCGGCAGGGAACTGCTGGGCCTGCTGCTCGGAGAAGCGAAGTCCGGAGGGGCCGACAAGGTCTTTCTCGTCGCGCGCGCGCCTGGCTTCTTCGCGAAGTCCGGCTTCATCGTAGTCCCCAGGGAAAACGCACCTGATTTTTTTGAATGCTTCACATGCCCACAGTATGGTAGAGATTGCCATCCGGAGGTCATGCGAATGGACGTTTGACGCCTCAAATGGTATAATCTCTGCATATGAACGATAGTATCCGCACAAAGGAATTTCGGCTTGATTAACCAAAAGAAGGCTTTTTCGGGGCTCCCGGGACTTGATGAAGCTCTCGATTATATGCGCTACGGCGACATCGTAGTATGGCAGGTGTCCGACATAGGCGACTATCGTTTTTTTGTGACGCCATTTGTCGAGAGAGCCCTCATGGATCGCAAGAACGTGGTCTACTTCAGATTCGGCAAGCATGGGTCGCTCGTAGAGCCGGCCTTCGGCGTCAAGATATACGAGATAGATATAGACAGCGGATTTGAATCCGTCGTCATGTCCATATCCGATATAATAGATGATGAGGGTAATGAGACCTACTACGTGTTTGACAGCATGACAGATCTTCAGGTCGAGTGGGTGGCCGACTTCATGATGGGCAACTTCTTCGTTGTCACCGCGCCGGAGATAATGAGGACCCACTCCATAGCCTATTTTGCCTATAAGCGCAACCACCATTCCTTCGAATCTATCGCCCGCATAAGGGAGACCGCTTCCATATTGGTAGACGTGTTCTCTGGAGAGAGTCATATGTACCTCCAGCCGATCAAGGTGGAGGAGCGCTATCTGCCGACGATTTTCCTGCCCCACCGTGTGGACTACAGTGGTGACGGTGAAGGGTTACGACCGCTGACGAATGGCATCGAACTGGCTCGTTACTACGCTCTTGTAGCTCAGAACGGCAATGTAGACAGCTCTCAGAATCTGGATAATTGGGAGAGGTTCTTCATGCAGAAGAAGTCCGATCTCCAGGAAGGTGATGATACGGGGGATCTGCGCGAGCTCTGCCGCCTGGTGTTCGGCACAGACGAGCGCATACTCGATATCGCCGTGAAAAACGTGAAGCTAGCGGATCTGCTGGACATAAAAGCTCGCATGATCGGGGTCGGCAGCATTGGGGGCAAGGCTACGGGCATGATACTATCGCGCATGATAGTGGATAAGAGATTGCCCGAGCTGTCGGATATCCTTGAGCCGCATGACTCGTTCTACATATGTTCCAATCTTTACTATACTTTCCTTGTTAAGAACAAGTGCTGGGGTCTGAAAATCAAGCAAAGGAGAAAGAGCGGCTACTTCCCCATCGCCGAGATCATCAAGGAGAAGATCCTCGAGGGCGAGTTCTCCGACAACATACGCGAACAGTTCAGGCGTATGCTCGAATATTTTGGACAGAGCCCTATCATCGTCCGGTCTTCCAGTCTGCTCGAAGACGCGTTTGGAAACGCGTTCGCGGGCAAGTACGAGTCGGTCTTCTGCGTGAACAAAGGCGCGCTCGAGGATAGGCTTAGAGCGTTTGAGGATGCCGTGCGCACGGTCTACGCGAGCACTATGGACGAATCCGTACTCGAATACAGGATGCAACGCGGCCTCTCCGCGAAGGACGAGCAGATGGCCCTGCTCGTGCAGCGCGTGACGGGCTCGCTTTTCAAGGACCTGTATATGCCTGCCGCCGCGGGTGTCGCGTTTTCCTACAATGCATACAGATGGAACCATGATATCGATCCGGATGCCGGCATGATCCGCATAGTTATGGGGCTCGGTACGCGTGCCGTCGACAGGACGGACGGTGACTATCCCCGCATCGCCGCACTCGACAGGCCCGATCTCAAAGCCATGCCCGGCAAGTTCGTATCGGACTTTGCCCAGCACAAGGTCGACGTCCTTGATCTGACCATCAACGCCCATACTACGAAACCGATAGAGGAAGTCGCGGGACGCATGTCGGGCTGGTTCAAGGCGATCATGATCGAACATGACACGGCGCGTGAAAACGAGCTCAAGCAGTACGGCATGAATCGGAGCATCGTATTCACCACATGCGACAACCTGTTGCGCAATGATGAATTCGTGACTGCCATGCGCCGGATACTGAACACTGTCGAGGGCGAATACAAATACCCTGTGGATATGGAGTTCGCTCTGAACATCTCAAAGTCCGGCGGATTCGTCATCAATCTATTGCAGTGCCGGCCCTTGCAGGTCGGTGGCGCGGGTATACGCGTGGATATGCCGGACATTCCCAAGAAGAAGACATTCTTTCGTCTCACCGGTGGTACGATGGGCGGCGAATACTTCCAGGAGATAGACGCGGTCGTGCGCATAGATCCTAAGCTCTACTACGAGTACCCTTACAACCAGAAACCGGCTATCGCGAGGGTCGTAGGTCAGATCAACCACGCGTACAAGGACAGCGGCAAGGTCGTCATGTTGCTGGCGCCCGGACGCATCGGTACGTCTTCTCCAGAGCTCGGAGTACCCGTCAAGTTCGCGGAGATCTGCAATATGAGCATAGCGTGCGAGGTGGCATACGAGGGCGCCGGCTACATGCCTGAGCTCTCCTTCGGTAGCCACTTTTTTCAGGATCTCGTCGAGGCCGATATATTTTACGCGTCCATCTTCGAGAACAAGGGGACGACGGCGTACTACGCCCCGGAGTTCTTCGCGAATGAAGTCAGCGTCCTTGTAGATATGGTCAAGGACGACATGAGTGAGGCTATCGCGGACATCGTGCAGGTGTACGACACCTCCGGCATGGGGCTGAAAATAGTGTCAGACATCACGAAAGGGGAAACGGTATGTGGCTTCTTTTAGAGAGGGAGGACTTTTGAGGAATAAAATCAATAAGTTTGCTTCTTTACCGTTATTTTTCGATTTTTTGATGATAGGTGGAGGTGAAAATGAAAGTCATTCTTGATGGAATGGGCGGCGACAACGCTCCTTCGGAGATAGTGAAAGGAGCAGCCGAAGCCTCGAACGCCGTAGGCGAGAACGAGATATGTATCGTCGGCGACGAGAAGGTGATAGAGGAGGAACTCTCCAAGCATATACACAGCCGTCGCAATATCTCCATCATTCACGCACCGGAAGTGATAGAGGGCGGTGACTCTCCGGTCAAGTCGATAAGACGCAAGCCGAACAGCAGCATGGTGAAGGGCATTGAGGCGGTCAGGGACGGTGTTGGCGATGTATTCCTTTCGGCGGGCAACAGCGGAGCCCTCGTAGGGGGATGCGTCATGATCCTCGGCCGCATACCGAACATAGACAGACCCGCGATAGGCAGCCCATATCCTATACTGGACGAAGGCGTCGCCCTCCTTATCGACGCGGGCGCCAACTCCGAGTGCAAGCCCCACAACTTGCTACAGTTCGGCATCATGGGCAGCATATATGCCGGGACCGTATTTGGTAAGGAACAGCCGAGGATAGGGCTGGTAAACATGGGCACGGAAAAGGGCAAGGGTAGCCCCATGCTGAAGGAGTCATATGAGCTGATGGACGAGGCATCGGGCAAGCTCGGCCTCAAATTCGTAGGTAATATAGAGGCGAGGGACGTGCCCGTCGGTATCTGTGACGTGATCGTCTGCGACGGCTTCGTCGGTAATGTCATACTTAAGATGACAGAAGGCGTCGGCCTCAGCATTATGCATCTTCTGCGCGAAAAGTTCACGGAGGGGATAGTAGCTACGATCGGTGCGGCTCTGCTCATGGGCAAATTCGGCGAATTGAAGAAGATGTTCGACTATACCGAGTACGGCGGTGCGCCCATATTAGGTGTCACGAAACCCGTGGTCAAGATGCACGGCTCATCCAACGCCAAGGCCGTAGTAAATGGCATAGCAAAATCCATCGCGTTCGCCGAAGGAGGGGTGGTCGAAACCATCACGGACAACGTATCGCGGGTTTCCGGCCTCGCACCTGACGAAGACAATTGCGGTTGCCGGACCGGACATGATGTAAGGGACGAAAATGGCGGAACTGAGTGATCTTAGAAAGTTACAGAAGGAGATAAAGTATAAATTTCACGACAAGGCGCTTCTTGAGAACGCGCTTATGCATACGTCATATGTAAACGAGCAGGGCATGGAGCGTATTATGTCGAACCAGAGGCTTGAATATCTCGGCGACGCTGTCATTGAGCTCGTCGTGACAGATATCATATTCGATAAACTGCCAAACGCGGATGAGGGACTTTTGACGCAGCTTCGTTCACAGCTCGTCTGTACTGCGGGGCTCTCACGCGTCGCTCGATCCATAGGGTTAGGCGAATATCTCATCCTCGGCAAGGGAGCGGAGATGACGGGAGAACGCGACAATCCCACGATACTGGAGGACGCTTTTGAAGCGCTTTCGGGCGCTATCTATCTCGATGGTGGGTGGAAGAAAGCCGAAGCTTTCGTGCGTGGCGCTATGCAGGTATCCATCCTGAACGCGATGGGTGATATGGGAGGTAGGCCGACCGGATCGGATCGGAAGTCCGCGTTACAGATCGCGCTACAGAAAAAGGGTCAGGCTCACATTTCGTACCGGGTGGCTGCGGCCGAAGGCCCGGCCCATGACAAGACGTTTTACGTAGATGTCTATGCTTCCGGCAAGATGCTCGGTTCGGGAGTCGGTTCCTCCAAGAAGGAGGCGGAGCAGGATGCGGCTGGCAAGGCTCTGGATGTCCTGAACAGTAGAGCCAAGCAGAGGAAGGGTGGCCGGAAAAAACAGGGCGGGCAGAGTCAAAAGGTCACGGCCGGCGATAACGCAAAACGGAGGAAGTAAGGCGCGCATGTACTTAAAGAGGATTGAAATACAAGGATTTAAGAGTTTTGCTGATCCTATAGCGATAGATTTCAAAGAAGGTGTGACATGTATCATTGGGCCGAACGGTAGCGGCAAGAGCAATATATCCGACGCTATGAGGTGGGCTCTCGGCGAGCAGAGCGCGAAGACATTGCGTGGCGGTAGGATGGAGGAGATCATATTCGCGGGTACTGAGAGTCGCAAGCCTAAGGGAATGGCGGAGGTCACCATCGTGCTCGATAATGCCAAGGGCATCCTCCCGATAGACTACACGGAGGTGGCCATCAAGCGCAGGCTTTTTCGAAGCGGGGAAAGCGAATACTTCATCAATAACAGCCAGTGCCGTATGCGCGATGTCAAAGAGCTCATCATGGATACGGGCATAGGCGTAGACGGGTATTCATTCATCGGCCAGGGCCGTGTAGATAAGATCGTGAGCGACAAGCCGGAGACCAGGCGGGAGGTATTCGAGGAAGCCGCCGGTATCATCAAGTACAAAGGTCGGAAGGCCGAGGCGCAGCGCAAGCTCGATTCGGCCCAGGTAGGGCTCGACCGCGTGGGAGACATCATCGCAGACATAGAGTCGCGTATAGGCGGACTGAAGGATGAGAGCGAAAAAGCGAAGGAACACGCCGAACTGGCAGAGCGATACCGCGGGCTTGAGATCAATATCACGCTGAAGAACATCGAGACCCTGAAAGAAAAAAACAGTCAGCTCAAAGCCGAATACGATGAAGCCGTTGCCCGGATGGAGCATAGGCGAGGCAGCCGCGCCTCCGCGGAGGAGGAACTGTCGGCGTTCAGAAAACGCGACGGGGAACTCGAGCTTTCGGCTACGGACCTGAGGGAACGCATCGCGGACAACACGGCCAGAGTGATGAGTATCAGAGGCGACGCTCTATTAAATGAAGAAAAAAGGCGCACCGCCGAGCGTGATATAAAGAGACTTACGGCGGAGCTTGAGGTCCTGGATAACAAAATAGCCGATGCGGAGGATATATCTCAGACGCTCCTCGCGTCGGACGAAGCGTCCGCGGATCGACTCGGAGCGCTGAAAGCCGAGCTGGAGGAAAAGCTTGTTGTCGCCAGATCGGCGTCGTCCGAAGCCGCGAAACAAACCGCGTCCATAGAGGAGCGCAGGAGCGCAGTATTCGATCTGAGCAGAGAGCGCTCCGTTAAGGAGACCGAACTCGCGAGCAACCTGGAGCTCGCGTCGAATTTCGACGAATGGAAGAAGCGCATAGAAGCGGAACTGGCGGCGATTGCAGACGAGATGGACGCCATCGCCGTAGCGCTTTCCGAGGTGTCGGCCAGGAAGGACGCGTTCGAGGAAGAAGCCTCGTCGTTGGCCGAAAGGCAGCGTTCGTTGCGCGCCGCTTACGAGGACAACAGCCGGCTGATATCCGAGGTTGGAGGAGATCTGGAGCGTATACGTATAGAACTGGAACAGGTCACGGCCAGGCGCAAGACCATCGAGGAGATGGAGAGCAATTATGAAGGCTATAACGCGGGTGTTGGCGCACTTATGAAAGCTGCCCTCCCAGGCGTCATCGGGGTGGTGGCCGAGCTCATAGATGTCGCTCCCGGCTATGAGATGGCTATCGAAACCGCGCTCGGTCCCGCGTTGCAGTACGTCGTATGTGCGGACGACGCTTCGGCCAAGAAGTCCATAGCTTGGCTCAAAACAAACAAGGCTGGCAGGGTCACCTTCCTGCCTATGTCGTCTATAACGCCGCGCGTATGGGGGACCGATGCCGGGCGTCCGGCGTCTACGGACGGATTCGACGCTTTTGCTGTGGACCGTGTGAAGTATGATCCCTCGTACGGGAAAATCATATCCTATCTGCTCGGCAGCGTGGCCATAGCTAAAGGCATAGACAGTGCGGTCTCATTGTCAAAGTCAGCCGGCAACCTCCGATTTGTGACGACTGAGGGGGATGTGGTGAATCCGTCTGGAGCGATCACCGGTGGCACTTACAGGAACAAATCGGCGAACCTTCTCGAGCGCAGGGCGGAGATTTCCTCTCTCATAGAGAAGGCGGAAAATCTTTCGTCAAAGCACGCGGATAAGGTTAAAGCATCGGAGGCGCTCGCGGAGGAGGGCAGACGCCGCCTCGATGAGCTTCACGTTTTGGAAAGACTGATTCGTGAAAACGATGCCGAGATAGCGGGCTCCGCTGGCGAGATAAAATCGCTCGAATCTCGTCTCGCCGAACAGACAGGTAGGAAAGAGCGCAGGGAACGCGATCTCGTAAACACAGATGCCGATAGAGCGCGCAGCGTAGAGATGAACGAATCTCTGCGGGTCGATATAGAATTTCTGACCACGAAGATCAAGGAACTTGAGGAGGAAGCGGCGACCGATGAAGCGAAACTAGGCGAAGCGCTTGCGACTTCGGAACGCGCGAGCGAGGCCGTAACAGAAGTGCGCATGAAGGTCGCGGCTGCGGACGCGGAAAGATCGGCTACGGCATCGGGTGCGTCCCGCGCCGAGGCGGAGCTTCTTTCGCTACGGCGTGAACATGACGCGAAGCGCGCCGAACTATCTGAACTCGCCGCCCTTTCATCCTCTCCGGACGTGGTCGCGGATATCGAAGACATGATAGAGGAAATGGAAGATCAAAAAACGCGGATGGAATCCGATTTGGAGTTGATACTGACAGAGCGCCGCGCGGTTAGGCAGGGGATAGATGAGAAGGAATATGCCCTCATGGGTATAGCGGAGGATCTCGAAAAGGAAGTTGAGAGAAAAAACGCTATGGAGGTCGAGCTCGGGCGTCAGGATACGCGCATCACGAGTTGGAAGGAAAAGCTTTTTGAAGAGTTCGAGCTGTCATATGTCCACGCCCTCGATTACCGCAGGGACGATTTTGTCATGAGCCGCGCTGTCAGCGAAAACCGCGAGATCAAGGCTAGGCTACGTGAACTCGGCGAGGTGAATCCCGGATCGATCAGAGAATACGAGGAAACGAAGGAACGCTATGACTTTCTCACGGAGCAGAGGGATGACATTTTGGGAAGCATGTCCGACTATCAGAAAATAGTGACAGATATGGATAAAATCAGCAAGGAAAAATTTCGCGAATGTTTCGATTCCGTCGTGGCGAATTTTGACGAGTCCTTCAAACTCCTCTTTGGTGGCGGCAAGGGTGAATTGCGTCTTGAGGACGAGGGCGACCCTCTCGAAAGCGGTATCATCATCTCCGTTCGACCTCCGGGCAAGACGGGGCTCGTGAATATCGACAGCTACAGCGGCGGCGAGAAGTCGATGATAGCGATAGCCCTCATGTTCGCCATACTCAAGGCCAAGCCGTCGCCGTTCTGCATACTCGACGAGATCGATGCGGCCCTCGACGAGACCAACATCGGCCGATTCGCCAACTACGTGGTGAATTTCAAGGATACGCAGTTCACCCTCGTCACGCATCAACGCTCGACGATGGAATATGCAGATGCGCTCTTTGGCGTCACGATGCAGGAGCAGGGAGTCACGACCATCTTGTCACTCATGCTCGGAGATAAGGCGACAGAAGACTTCGCCGGTGCCCTCGGAAAGGCTGATAACTGATTGGCGGCCATATATTCTACAATATACAGCCGGGCCATTGGGATTGCTTGGAATGCCGTTTCCTGAAAAATACGGTGGATGTGGCGCAGATTACCTTGTATATATAATGAAAGTTGAGGATTTTACGCCGCACGCGAAATTTCGCTTGCAATTTATATGACGCACTGGATAACCGTATCTCCCGCCGCGAAGACGCCGAAACCACCACGTACGCCTATGACTCCCTGAACTCGAACAACCTGTTCATGAGCACGGACAGCGAAGGAGCGAATACCTACTATATCTACGGCATAGGGCTCATCGGGAGCGAGACGCCTGACGGAGACTATCACACCTATCACTTCGATCTCAGGGGCTCGACCACTCACATCACCGATATGGCCGGCGAGGTGACGGACACCTTTACCTACAGCTCCTACGGCAAGCTGATAGCCCACACCGGGGCGGTCGACGCGATCTTCCAGTTCAACGGCCAGTACGGCGTCATCAGCGACGGGGACGGACTGCTCAACATGAGGGTGTGCTACTACACCCCGGATGTTGGAACCACCGGAAATCGAGGCTACTTTTTATTTCGCCGGGAAAGAGTTTGATCTTGACTTGTGACGACTTTCCCGACGCGGTACAGCAGGATCGATCTCATCAACGCCTTCTGCTCAGAGCACGGTTTGAGTACATCTTTAGAGATCGTAGTAAAGTCCTTATCGTCAAACCCTCCGGCGCTTTATATGGGCAGCGACATCATCTTGTTTCTTGAGAGGCTCCAGGCAGACTTTAGGATTGATCCCAATCTATGTAGATAAAGGGATTTTCGTGATGAAGAATTAGATTAGACGCGTAACAAAGCAGGAGTATGAGAAAATTGCCGAGGCTGCGAGATAAAGCCCTTCGATGGTGCTTTTCTCTAATGGATGATGATGAAAAGCTTGCAATTTACTAATACGAAGTATATGCTTCTAATTCAGGTTGAAATCAACATCTGTACATAAGGAAAGTAGGTTACATACCGATCAAGTAACATATTTCAGGAGTAGAACCATATGAGGATAAATGTCTTTTTCGCTCAACAACTAAGGGACGCGGTCGTCGTTGACTCGGATATCATCGGCATACCCGATAGTTTGGCAGACCGCCTTGAATCTATAGTGAAATCTTTTTTCAAATGGATCCATGTCTGAGAAATCGGGATTCAGGAAAAAGATGATTGAGAGGCGCGGCTCCATAGATGCTGCCGTCCGTGCTGAGGCGGGTCAGAACATCCTGGCCGCTGTCAAATCAATCTCCGAATACCTGGCGGCATCGGTGATCTTTTGCTACGTGAGCACGGCGGACGAGCCCGATACGCGCGCCCTGATCAAATATTCGCTGATACAGAGCAAACGCGTATGCGTGCCGTTATGCCTGCCTGAGGGGAACATGCAGGTGCGTGAGATAATCGGACTGGATGACCTTCAGGTCGGCAAGTACGATATCTCGGAGCCGAAACCATCCTGCCCTCTTGTCCTGCCGGAAGATATAGACTTGATTGTTGTCCCATGCGTGTGCTGTGACAAGGACGGGTACAGGCTTGGCTACGGCGGCGGTTTTTACGACCGATGGCTAGAGAAGCGGCGCGCGCCCGCGGCCGTCCTCTGCTACGAAAGCATGATGGTACCATCCGTCCCACGTGAGCCGCATGACCAGCGCGCGGATATACTGATAACGGACAGGCGAATCACCGTCAACAGCGGACCTTTCGCCATGCGTGCTTGACGCGACAGGGGCAATGGCCTGTTCCCTTCACTCTTTCCCTAGCGGCAGGCGTTTCATCAGGGCCCTCATGATGTCGCCGCGGCTGATCGTACCGATGAGGGCGCCGTCCTGAACCACGGGCAGTTTGCTCAATTTCCGTTCGTATATCAGCCTGCAAACCTCACGCAGCGCCATGGTTCTCGGCACGGTTATGATGTGCTTTGACGCTATCTCCATCACATTCTTCCGCAGGAGATGTTTGGCTTTTTCCTGAAAGCTCTCCGTATCGGGCAGTATCATAGAGTATGATTCTATGTCAAAATGCACGTCCTGCTTCTCCATATACCGCAGGACGTCGCCATCGGAGACGAACCCGACGATGCGCCTCTCATCGTCTATGACGGGCAGGCCGCTCGTGCGGCAGTCGATGAATTTTTTGACGGTCTGCTCTAGCGTGTCGCCATTGGAAACCGTGTAAGGGTCTGTTTTCATTACCTCGTCCAACTCGAACGCTTCCTCTTCGGCAGACAAAACGGCCTTGGCATCAGCCCTGCCCCTGACCTTGACGATGGTTATGACGAGGGCGACGAACCCTATTGCGGCGCTCAGCCAGAAGGTCGCGCGGATGCCCAACATCTGCGACTGCAACCCTCCGCTATCAGCGGAAAACGAGGATACGAGTGACATAACCGATATCATGATCGCCGTGGACAGCGTAGCCGCGATCTGGCGCAATGTGCTCGACAGGGCATTGCTGTGGTGCAGGATGTCGTCGTCCAAGCTTTCTATAGACCAAAGCGTTATAGGCGTATTGGCTAGCATGAGCCCGGCGGAACGCACGGCAAAGCTCACTACTATGAACGTTACTGTAGTGCGAAAATCAAACAGGATCATCCCCGCCGAACCTAGCGTCACGAGCAGGGCGCCCACGATGGCGACATAGCGCGCGCCGAAACGGTCGTGCATTTTGCCCGCAAAATAGCCGAACACGGCACCCAGGACAGCGCCTGGCATCATAGCCGCGCCCGTCACCGTGGCAGACATGCCGCGCACCGTCTGGATATATATCGGCAAAGTGATGCCGGCCGCCACTAGGGATGCCTGTATCAGCATCAGGATAGCCGTCCCGACGGCGAATCGCTTGTTCGACAGGATGCGGATCTGAAGGAAGGGCTGCTCCAGTTTGAGCTGGCGCCGCGCGAATATGAACAGTGTGGCCACCCCCGCTGCGCTAAGGGCGGCGGCGACGGGCATAGTGGCTGTATTCCCAAACATCGAAAAACTGTACAGCAGGCAGAACAGCCCAAGTGAGGACAGTA
>JAISLZ010000032.1 GCA_031277015.1 Eubacteriales Family XIII. Incertae Sedis bacterium
AAAAGGAGATACTAGCCAGCGCGAGGAACAGTATGCCTATGCCCATCGCCACCAAGGAGATAAAAAACATCGTATACATGGCTTGCCTCTTTGAAGGTTGAACCTTTCGCCTGACGACTTTCGCAAGGCCGAACATCGCCTACGGATAATCTACCATAGGGATTCACGCGTTTCAATAGCTCCGTGCCTTGTGCGGGAATCGGTGCGGCATGCGCGATTTTCTGTGCGGCCGCTCTGGCTCACCGCGCGAGGGCTTGATCCCCGGCCTTCCTGTCCGCGAACCTTATGCCGGCGAGCACGAGGAATGTGAGCGAGGCTAGTAGCAGCACCGCGAGGGGTACGCCGATAGCGCCGTCTCCTTTGTCATAGGAGTAGATGGCTTCGTATACCCAGCGCTGCGGCGTGAACTTCGAGAGAGTCAGGAATATGGGAGGCACCATCTCCAGGGGGAACCACGCGCCGCTGAGCATGGACGTGATGGTCGAGCCCGCGACGATGACGGTGGTGATGCCGCTGAAGCTCTTCACCGCGATGCCGAGGAAGATGCCGAGCGAGTTCAGCAGCACGGCGAACGCGAAGAGCATGAGGACGGTGACGCCCAGAGGCACGCCCGAATACGTCCCCGTCATGTGCCAGACGACCATGGCGGGCCCTTCTATGAGCAGGGATATGATGAAGCCGATGCACGCGATGGACGCTATATACTCCACGGGCGTGACGTTGCTCGCCCTGATGCGCCTGAACGTGCCGTCGAGCCTGTCCACGTGCAGCATCTGCGGGATGATGATGGACATCATGAAGCTGAACATCATGAAGAACCCGAGCATGAAACGGTAGGATTCCTGCTCCGACTCCCGGCGGTCTGTCTTAGCGTCCTTGCGAGCCCTCTCCACTGTCGGCTGTGTTCTATCTGTTTCATCTAGCATCTTTTCAAAGGCGCCAGCGTCGCCCCCGGCCGCGGCAGATAGCACGGAAACGGATTCCATGTACGTGCCAAAGTTGCCTTTCACAAAAGCTTCGTTCGCATAGTCGTCCGTGAATGTGAGCTCCACCGGCTTTGGCCTACCGGCGAGCAGGGCGTCCTGAAAGCCCTTCGGTATCTCAGCGACGCCCGAGATGCGTTTGTCCAGGAGATCCCTGTTCAGCTCGTCCGCGCCCTTCGTCGTCACGAGCCCCATGCGAAGCTCATCCTCTAAGTAGGACGCCATGTCCTTCGTCACGGGTGAGCCGTCGCGGTCGATGAAACCGAGCTTTATGGAAGCCCATTCGGGGAGTTCACCGGCCTGCCCGGATGAAGCCGCGATGATTGAAACAGCCATCACTCCGAGCGATACGACGAGTGCGAGAACGAGGAGCTTCCTCGCCCTGAGCAGGGCGCTACAGAACAGTATCCCAAAATTATTCACGGCATTGTTTCCTTTCGTGGTGCGTCCGGTCACTTTTTCCTCAGCAGCAGGCGCGAGCCTACGGCGCACGCTACGGCGAGGATGACAGCGAGGACTGCCATGAGCGTCAGCAAGGGGCCCGTGTTGCCGAACATCGTAAGTTCGAATACGGCCCGGTTGGCTATATTGGGCGGCATGTATGCTGCTGCGCCGGGGATGCTGAATTGCTTGTTGAACGAGCCGGAGGCGAACAGCATCGACCAGAGGACGGCCATGATAGGCAGGTATGGGTTGATCTTCAGGCTGACCGCGATGCCGATGATCATAAAGAGCGCCGTGACTGTCGTGCCGAGCAGCACGAAGAACGCGAGCAGCAAGATGTTGCCCGCCGCGTCCGCCGCGTAGCGCGCGCCGAGGATGAAAGTCGCTGGGATCATGACGGCGGCTACCTGCGCGAGATTGCCGGGGATGCAGCCCAGTACGCTCTCGATGAAGATGGAACTACCACGTTTGGGGGATAGGGCTAGCCTCTTGATCAAGCCTTCCTTCCTGTAATAATATATGCCCATCACGGCGCCTATGCCGCTGCCCATGAAGCATATCATGACTATCATAGTCACGGCGTAGAAGTCGATCATGGTTTGGGATCTCCCGGCGTGTTTTTTGTCTGCCGTGAACCCTCCGCGTGCGGTGGGCAGTGCGGCGAGCTTCTTCTCGAGCGCGGCTACCTTGGCGGGGTCTTCCCTGGCGGCCGACGAGTAGGCCGCTAGGTAGGCGGCGCCCTCTCTCGCAAAGCCCTGCGCGATCATGTTTGCGGCCATGTTTTTTGTCTTGTTGCCGCCTTCGTATACGGTCACACCGAGGTCGTCTTTGAATAATAGGGCGGCGTCGGACTTGTTCTTGTCGACGGTGCTTTTGGCGCTTTCGATGCTCGGCGCGCGCGTCAGCTTCACACCATTCGCCTTATCCATGGCGCCCGCAAAGCCTTCCACCGCCTGCGCCGCTTGTGTCCCTTCCTCCGCGTAATATCCGATCCTGAGCGTGCCTATCTTGTTGTCCGCGTTGTCGTAGTTCGCGAGCATATTGCCGAGGACGGCCACCAGGACTATCGGGAACAGGAGCCCGAAGAATATGGCGGTGCCGTCGCGGTAATAGTCCCTGATCCATTGGAGCGAGATTCTAAGCATCGTCCCTCCTCCTTCACATCGCGGGCTTCTTGCCGCGCCCGCGCCCTGTGACGCCCGGATGCTCCGCGCCCTCCACGCTCAGCGCGTTCCCGGTAAGGGCGAGGAAGGTGGTCTCCAGGTTTGGCGCCTCCTCGTCAAAAGACCTGATCGTCACGCCTATCTCCATGAGGTCTTTCAGTATGGGTGAGACGTTCGCGAGCTCGAGGCCCACGTCTATGCATATCTCTCCCGATTCCTCTACGTACCTCGCGGCCTTGACGCCCGCGAGCTTTGCGACGCTCGCCGCAGCGGTCCGCCCTGTCTCGGCGGCGCCAGTGCCTGTGCCGATGCGTATGGACTTCCTGTCCGTCACGTATCCGAGCAGTTCCTCCTCCGTGCCAATGGCGGCAAGGCGGCCCTTGTCGATGATGGCTATTCTATCCGCTATCTCCTGCACTTCAGGCATGTAGTGGGATGTATAGATGATGGTCGCGCCGCCGTCCCTGAGCGTGAGGATGGAGCGCAGTATCATCTCGCGACTGCGCGCGTCGACTCCGACCGTGGGCTCGTCCATGATGATGAGCTTTGGCCTGTGCGCTATGCCGCAGGCTATGTTCAGCCTGCGCCTCATGCCGCCTGAGAGCTTGTCCGAGCGCTTGCTGCGCTCGCCTTCAAGGCCGACGAACTCTAGGGCTTCTGTGACTGCATCTTTCAGGCCCTTGCCACGCAGACCGTATAGCGAGGCGAACAGAGAGACGTTTTCCGCAGCCGTAAGCATACCGTAGAGTGCGATCTCCTGCGGCACGACGCCTAGCAGCGCCTTGATCTTGGCTGGGTCCTTCGCGAGGTCGTATCCCGCGATGTTCACGATCCCCCTGTCATAGTCCGTGAGCGTGGAGACGACGTTCAGCGTTGTGGTCTTGCCCGCGCCGTTCGGTCCCAGAAAGCCGAATATCTCATTCTCGTCGACCGTGAAACTCAGGTTGTCGACGGCGACGAGATCGCCGTATTTCTTCGTCAACTTTTCGACTGTAACATAGTGTTCCATATATTCCTCCCGCGGTTTTCTGAGACTGTTGGGGACCTGTTTGTGCGGCCGGCCTGGGCTTTACGATATCCGGACGTCCGCCTAGTATTATCTTAGCTTACCGCGTGCGATGCGGCAGATGGAAGTGACATTAGTACAAAATTGACATGACATTTGTCATGGGAGGGGGCAATAACGCTTTCCGTAGGTGACGTGGCGTGTTAATATGTTACTATCATGCGGATAGAGAATCAAAAAACCGGCAGGCCATATTGCGGCGGAAGTGCGGCCATGAAATATGACACAGAGTCGCTGGTGAAGGAAGCCGTGGAGGCGGGTTTCTCGCAGGCGGGGGAACTCAATACGGACGCCTTGGCCTTCATTCCCGAGGTGCGTGAGATGTGTAGCGCGGACCGCTGCAGGCAGTACGGCAGGAACTGGCGTTGCCCTCCCGCCTGCGGCAGCATAGAGGAAGCCGCGGACAGGGCCTTGCGCTACACTTATGGGATCATCGTGCAGACGGTAGGCGAGATGGACGGGGACTTCGACTACGGATCCATCAGCGCAGCGAGCGCTGGGCACAAGGAGAATTTCACCGCCCTCGTGAAGCAGCTGCGTGCGCGCTACAACGACGTACTGCCGATGGGCGCGGGCCCGTGCGATCTATGCGGCGAATGCGCCTATCCGGGCGAGCCATGCCGCCACCCGGACGAGGCCATCTCGTCAATGGAGGCCTACGGGCTTTGGGTCAGCGAGGTTTGTAGACTGTCCGGTATTCCATACAACAACGGTCCGCGCACAATCACCTTCACGAGCTGCTATCTGCTGAGGTGACGGCGCGCGGCATAGGATAAATAGGTGAATGATTGGATATGAACGATAAAAAAAACAGTGAACGGAAGATGATATATGGGAGGAACCCCGTGCTTGAGGCGCTTGAGTCCGGCGCGGAGATCGACCGTATTCTGATACAGCGCGATATAGAGGGGGCCGGCAGGAAGATATACGCCCTCGCGAAGAATGCGGGCATCCCCGTCACTTCGGTAGACAGGCGCGCACTCGGCCGCGAGGCCGGGAGCACCGCGCACCAGGGGGTGGTCTGCTACCTGTCTGAGTTCGCCTACGCGACGGTAGACGACATCCTCGCGGCCGCCGCGGCGCTCCGTGAAGACCCATTCATCGTGCTGCTCGATGGCATCGAGGACCCGCACAACCTCGGCGCCATCATACGGAGCGCCGACGGGGCGGGCGCGCACGGCGTCGTGATCCGCAAGAACCGTGCGGCCCAGGTCACCCCGGCCGTAGTGAAAGCATCTGCCGGGGCCGCCGTGCGCATGCCCGTCGCGCGCGTCCCCGGCATCGCGCAGACGATCGATTTCCTCAAAGAACGCGGCGTCTGGGTGTACGGCGCGGATGCCGGCGGCGAAAATTACGCGTCGGTCACCTATGAAGGCGCCGCCGCTCTCGTCATAGGTTCCGAAGGCGATGGGCTGTCCCACCTTGTCCGGGAGAAGTGCGACTACATCGTGAGCATCCCGATGCGCGGCAAACTCGCGTCGCTCAACGCGTCGTGCGCCGCCGCCGTCGTACTCTACGAGATGGCGAAGGACAGATGAGCCGCGCATACGAAAAATTCAGCCACGAAAAGCTCGCGGCCCTCGCGCGCGGCGGCGATGAGGCCGCCCTCAACCTACTGTTCCGCGAGTACAGAGATACCATCAAAGGCAAAGCGAGCCTCTACTTTCTGGCGGGCGGCGAGACGGGCGACCTCGTACAGGAAGGCATGATCGGGCTGTTCCACGCGATAACGGATTACGACGCCTCCAAAGAAGCCTCTTTCCGCACCTATGCGGAACTGCTCATCGCGCGCCAGATGATCACCGCGATCAGATCCGCCGCACGTCTCAAACACAGCCCGCTGAATACGTCGCTGTCGCTCGACGCTGGCCCGGGTGAAGCGGTCAAAGATCATGACCAAGGTCCATCCACGCCGAATGGCTCCATTCTCGGTTCTACCCTCTCATCATCCCTCGCGTCGCCTGAGGAGGCCGTACTGCTCAAAGACGAAATGGAACGCCTTGAGGCGGAGAGCGTGCGCCGATTCAGCAAGCTGGAACTGGACGTGTGGCGTGAATATAGAAAGGGTATGTCATACACCGATATAGCAAAAGCGCTCGACCGCTCATCCAAGGCAATAGATAATGCCATACAGCGCATGAAAAAGAAGGTGGCCCGCGCCTTTGAGGATATCTCCGCTCTTTTTTAGCTCCGGTATAATAATTCTTTACATGATATCCAAATTATGATATAATCCCCTCGTTATGGATAGACCGAACGTAGGGCGCAAGTTGCCGCGGCGCATAGGGGGCGAGGAGCCCCGCATAAGGACATCCGTCGTCAAATACGCATTTGTCGGACTGTCGGCACGCGCCGGCGCGACCACTCTGGCCTTCGCGTTTGCCGATCGGCTCGCGAGGATGGGCGCTCGCGGCGAAGGCGGCCCGGAGCCGTTCACCACGAAGAAGGATAAGAATGTCGGAAGCGTGACCGTGGTCGAGATAAACGACGACGCCTTGCGGCTCTGTGGCTCGGACTACGATCGCATCGGCATAGACATGAGGTTTGCGGGCCGTGAGTACCTATCTCCGTATGCGCTCATCGCGCGCGGCGGTTCCGTGCGCGGTATCAGCAACATCGATGGTGGCGTCAACTGGCTATTGCGCGCGCCCGGGGAGTTCTGCACGGAGCTCGAGATATCTGACTACATCCGCCTATCGTCAAGCGCGGTGGGTGACACCGTGGTCATCGACATAGGAGGCAGTTTCGGTCATGAGCGCAGGATCTCCGTACTCCCTAAGTTGCTCAGCGACTGCGATAGGGTGTTCGCCGTCATTGACCCGTTGCCGTCGGCACTCATGGCCGACACTGGGAAGCTCGAACTGTTCAAGTCCCTGGAGAGCGTGGGCACGGATATCCTGTATGTGATAAACAAGATGAATCCCGGAGTTGACGTGCGTGAGATGAGGTCCTTCATACGTGTCAGAAGTGTCGTTGAAGTACCATTTCTGGAGCCTGAACACATCTATGCAGCCGAGTACAACTGCTGTACCGTGTACGCGATGCCAAAGCTGGCCGTCGCGCTCGACACCTCATTTGCGCGCATGACACTGTGAAATTCGGCGCCACCTTGTCCACAGGAAAGTTCTTTTTCAGGAGCCCAGCATATCTATGAACTCCTTGTTGACGTCGCGGACGTATTTCATCGTCGCAGGGTCGCCATGTCCGGGATAGATTGTGACGTCGTTCTCCCACTTGTTCACGACTTCTCTAAGGCTCGCCCTCATGTCATCCGGCGATCCGCCTGTGAAGTGTGTGTAGCCTATGTCTACGTTGAATATCGTATCACCCGTGAAGCTCACTTTTGAACCGGGCATATAGTAACAGACTCCGCCCGCTGTGTGTCCGGGCGTGTGCAAGACGTGGACAGACTCGCCGTTCAGGTACAGAGTCTCGCCGTCCTCGAGCACGGCATCGACTCTCCCTTTGTAATAGGGCAGGTCACCGGCGTGCATATATACGGGCACGTCAAGTTCGCGCGCGAGGGCATCCGCCGCCCCCGAATGATCGTGGTGATGATGGGTGAGCAGTATGGCTTTGGCCACGGTCTTCCTACCATTCACGACGCCTATATATTTCTTGTATGAGTAGCCGGGATCTATGATGAAAGCGTCGCTGTTCTCGCCGTGATGTATTATCCAGCAGTTGGCCTCCAGCCCACCGCAGATCATTCTGTCTATACTTACCATACCCTTTTCATTCTTCATCTCATACCTCATGCAACTACTATCTGCGTATTTTATTTTCTCTTTTTCCTATCACGTTAATACCGAATGAAACCATTATACTATATTGAAATTCCGTGATGCTGCCAGGCAATTTACCATGAAGCCATGGTGTGGCTCTTTACTGCCTTACAAAGAATGATAAAAGATGATATAATCATCGGCGCGGAAAAGTGCGGCCTGAAGGTGGAGGTGTAAGCGCGCGCGGAAAGGTCAGACGGGTATCATGAAGATAGCGATAGTCGGGGCGGGTAAACTCGGGCTCAGCATAGCTGACATGCTCGTCGGAGGAGACCATTCGGTTACGATCATAGACAAAGATGAGGAGGTCATTGAGCGTTACACGACGTCGCTCGACGTCATGAGCGTCTTAGGTAATGGCAAGGAGGTCGTGCTGCTCAAAGATATAGGTATCGGTTCTTATGACTATCTCATCGCTGTGACGGATCGTGATGAGAAGAATATCGTCATCTCGTCCATCGCAAAGAAACTAGGGGTGGGTAAGGTCATAGCGCGCATACGCGACCCGGAGCACCTCGCGCAGCGCGATTTTCTCATGGAAAATTTTCACATTGATCACGTACTGAACCCTGACCTCGCTATAGCGGAGGAGATCAACAAATATCTCGTCGAGAAGTACACGCTGAGCAACGGGGTGTTCTATGCGGGCCGGATATCCATGCTCGAGTTCGAGGCGCGCAAGCTTCCGGCTATCGTCGGTCTTACCCATTCGGAGGCGCGCGCGGTTCTCGGTGCGGTTACGGTGGCAGCTATATCGAAGAACGGCAAGGTCATCATCCCCGGAAAGAGCGACAGCTACACGATAGGCGGTGAGGATTGGCTCTATGTAGTCGGTGAACGTGATGTAATAGACGGCATTTTTCGTAAGGTGGCCGAGAGTGGGAAGTACACGGATATACAGAGGGTGATGATTGCAGGTGGCGGGAAGGCCGGATTCTATCTCGCGATGATGCTCGAAGATTTCGGGGCTTCCGTGAAGATCATCGATATAGATATGAAGCGGTGTCAGTATCTCTCCACTCACCTGAACAACGTTCTCGTGCTACACGGCGACGCTACGGATATGAATCTCCTACACGACGAGAATTTTGAAGATATGGACGCTTTCGTCAGCACCACGGGCTTCGATGAGGAAAATCTGTTGCTCGCGCTGATGGCGAAGCAATCTGGCATTGAGGACGTTATCGCGAAGATCAGCCGCGACAGTTTCGGGGACCTGATCGAGCGCATGGGTGTGGACATGGCGCTAAACCCTGTGGATATCACTGCGAGCCACGTGGGGATGTTGCTTCAGGGCACGAAGGTGCTGTCGTCGCAGGTCATACAGGGACAGGCGGAGATGGTGCAGATCGCGGTAGGAGACGACATGGTCCTTACCGGCCGCAAGGTTTCCGCCATGAAGATACCAGACGGGATGATGATAGCGGCGATACAGCGCAGGCGTGAGGTCATCATGCCGGACGATGACACGACGATAGAAGACGGCGATCGTGTGGTGATACTGTCGCAACTGTCGGAGGCGTTCGACCTCGAAAAACTGCTCAAGACGAAGAAAGGGCTGTTCGGATAGCCTATGAATTTTGATCTTCGCCTTGTAAGAAAGCTATCCGGTCTCGTATGCTTTGTGGTTGCTGCGGCGATGGCTCCGTGTGTCCTGATCGCACTCGGTTACGCGGAGCACACGGAGACAAAGATATTCTTTCTCCTCATGCTCTCGCTGGCTGCCGCGGGATCCGCGTTGTTCCTTCCCGTGCGTGGTGTTACGCACCAGATCAAGATGAGGGAGGGATTCTTTATCGTCGCAATGTGTTGGTTACTTTTGTCGGCGCTCGCGGCACTGCCGTATTTTTTAGGTGGACATCTGACGAACTACGTAGACGCGTTCTTCGAGTCCGTATCGAACGTAACGACCACAGGGGCTAACGTTATACCCGACCTCGCGACCCTGCCCGCTAGCTTGCTGTTCTGGCGGGCGCTGCTCAACTGGATAGGTGGCCTCGGCATCCTTCTGTTTGCCATATCGGTCCTTCCGGCACTGGGCATCGGGACGGCCAATCTCGCCAACGCGGAGACGACAGGGTCAAGCATCGAGAAATATCGTTTGCGCATATCCGAAAACGCCAAGATGGCGTACCTGATCTACGTTGGGCTGTCGGTAGTGGAGTTCATTCTTCTGTCAGTGAGTGGTCTGTCTGCCTTTGACGCCGTCGTGAATACGTTCAGCAGCATCTCAAACTGCGGCATCTCAAATTATCCCGAGGGTATAGGGCATTTTCGCAATGTGGTGGTCGAGGTTGTCATCGCCGTTTTCTGTGTCATCGGCGCTATGAATTTCAGTACGTTGCAACTATTGCCGCGCGGTAAGGTGAAGGAGTTTTTCAGAGACTCAGAGATACGGCTCTACCTTGTCATAACGGGCGCTATCTTTGTCCTCGTCACGTTAGCGCTGTGGCTGAGCGGAATATATGGTGGCCTGACGGAAACGTTGCACCGTAGCTTCCTTCAGGTATTTTCGTTCGTGTCCACAGCGGGCTATTCCGTCACCGATTACAATGGCTGGCCTCCGTTCTGCAAGGTTCTCCTTTTTTTCATCGCGTTCGTTGGCGGTTGTTCCGCCTCAACCTCGGGCGGTATCAAAATGTCGCGCCTCGCCGTCATCGCGAAATTGATAAGGCGCAATGTTTACAAACGACTACATCCGAACGCCGTCGTCGCCATCAAGGTGGGGGGGAATGCTATCCCCGAGGAGAAGGTGGCGAATATCTCTGTTTTTGTAATAGTATATTTGCTTATCTTCATGATGGGAACGATACTCCTATCCATAGAGGGTCTAGACCTCGAGACTACGGCGGGTTCGGTCATCGCGGCGCTATCGAATACGGGTCTCGGTTTCGGGGGTACTGGCTTTGGTCACGATTTTGTTGCGTTCTCGCATGCGGGAAAGCTACTGCTAGCCGTGCTCATGCTCATAGGCAGGCTCGAAATATTCGCGATAATCATGCTGTTTACTCCGACATTCTGGAAGGGCGACAGGTAGGGGGTAGAATCCACCGAATGCTCGTGCCCTTTCGGGTTCGATTCCCTTCACCCTATACACAGAAAGCCTCCGCGAGGGAGGCTTTCCGGATATGGAGCAGGTGAAGGGAATCGAACCCTCGCTACCAGCTTGGAAGGCTGGAGTTCTACCATTGAACTACACCTGCAATAAGAGAGAAACACCTTATGGCATTTCTCTCTCGGATTGGATTTGGAGCGGAAGACGAGATTTGAACTCGCGACCCTCGCCTTGGCAAGGCGATGCTCTACCCCTGAGCCACTTCCGCGCGCGAACTATATTATACTGTAGACCTGCGCTGGAATCAAGAGTGATTTTTCCTCCACATTTTTCGGCTACAAACTGTGCTCGCAAACCTGTTATAATTATACGTAGGAGACGCGCGTCATTAGCTCAGCTGGATAGAGTGTCGGCCTCCGAAGCCGAAGGTCGAGAGTTCGAATCTCTCATGACGCACCATAGGGAGAGACAATATCTCTCCTGTGACTGTACATATTAAAAAGGAGAGCATAATGGCAGACATAGGATTTCAGATCGCGGGGCATATGGCTATCGTATGGATCGTCATTGCGGTAGTTCTTGCGGCCATAGAGGGATTCACCCTAGGTCTCGTCACGATCTGGTTCACTATAGGCGCTGCGGCTGCAACAGTCGTTGCGCTCGTGGGAGGCGATCTGTCTATCCAGCTGGTCGTGTTTTTTGCAGTCAGTCTCGTACTGCTCTTTTTTACGCGCCCCATACTCGTGAAGAAGCTGAAGGTGGGCCGCGAAAAGAACAACATCGAACAGCTCGAAGGCGTGACCGCGCTCGTGACGGAGGATGTTCAGCCCTTCGGCAGCGGCCTTGTGAAGGTGAACGGCGTGATATGGACGGCCGTGGGCGAGAACACGAGTTTCAGCGCAGGCGCGGGCAGTGAAGTCGAGATCGTCCGTGTTGAGGGCGTCAAGCTGATAGTCAAGGAAAAACAGAAAGAGCGCTAGATATATCAGTCATAACAAGCAACAATCAGAGGAGGTAAAACAATGGAATTTATGCAAACGGCAGCGCTGATAATCATCCTGATAATCATAGTCATCATCATTCTGAACAACGTACGTGTCGTCCCCCAGGCCAAGGCTTTCGTCATCGAGCGCCTCGGCGCGTATAATGGCACATGGCAGGTCGGCCTTCATTTCAAGATCCCGATCATTGACCGCATATCGAACAAGGTGTCGCTGAAGGAGAACGTGCTCGACTTTCCGCCGCAGCCCGTCATCACGAAGGATAACGTCACTATAGAGATAGATACGGTCATCTACTATCAGGTTACGGATCCTAAGATGTACACCTACGGTGTAGAGTTCCCCCTCGCTGCGATAGAGAACCTGACCGCCACAACGCTCCGCAACATCATCGGTGATCTCGAGCTGGACGAATCGCTTACCAGCCGCGAGCATATCAACGCTCGTATGCGCGAAGTGCTGGATGAGGCGACCGACCCGTGGGGTGTGAAGATCAACCGCGTGGAGGTGAAGAACATCACCCCGCCCAGGGACATCCAGCAGGCGATGGAGAAGCAAATGCGCGCCGAGCGTGAGCGCCGTGAGGTGATACTGCGCGCGGAGGGCGAGAAGACGTCGGCGATACTCGTCGCGGAAGGCAGCAAGCAGGCGCAGATACTAGACGCCGAGGCGAAGAAGGCCGCGCAGATACTTGACGCCGAGGCGAACAAGGAGAAGCAGATACTCGAAGCGAACGGCGAGGCTCAGGCGATACTGCTCGTCCAGAAGGCCACGGCTGACGGCATCCGCATGCTCGTTGAGTCGAACCCCACAGAGCCCGTGCTGGCAATCAAGAGCCTGGAGTCGTTCGCGAAGGCTGCCGACGGCAAGGCGACGAAGATCATCATCCCGTCGAATATCCAGGGTATCGCAGGTCTAGCTACATCTATAGCGGAGCTCGTAGGCACCAGCGACAACCCGGCGCGCGCGGGATACAGATCGCCCAAGCTCAATGACGACGGCACGGGAGCGTGATGGCAGGAGTCAGGATACTAGAAGTAAAAAAAAGTATATATGAGAATAATGACGCCGAAGCTGAGAGGCTACGTAAGGAGCTTGCAAGGGAGGGGCGCTTTCTAGTTAATCTCATGTCCTCTCCCGGCTCGGGCAAGACATCCGTGGTGATGAGGCTTATCGAGGTGCTCTCGGGCGAGATGAAGATCGGCGTCATGGAGGCTGACATAGACTCGTCCGTCGACGCGGAAACTGTTTTCGCGGCGGGGGTGGCCGCCGTCCAGATACACACGGACGGCATGTGCCACCTCGACGCTGGCATGACGCGAAAGGGCCTAGAAAGTCCGGAGATGTGCGGCAAGGATCTCGTGATACTCGAAAACGTAGGCAACCTCGTCTGTCCCGCCGAGTTCGATACGGGAGCGCACGTGAACATCATGATACTCAGCGTCCCGGAGGGCGACGACAAGCCCCTGAAATACCCGCTCATGTTCACGGTGTGCGACCTTCTCATCATCAACAAAACAGACACGCTCGGCGTGTTCGATTTCGATACCGCCGCCGCCGCCGAGCGTGCGCGTGCGCTGAACCCCACGATTGATGTCATCTGCGCCTCAGCCAAGACGGGCGTGGGCATGGAGGACGTCGCGGACTGGGTGCGCGCCGCCGCATGCAGCTCGCGCTATCACACTCTCGCAGACGACAATACGAAAAATTTGACAGAATGTGACGGACTGTAATATAATGAAGTAAGTCGAATCGGCCCGTGAAATGAACATAGTATTGTGGTTGATTCGGAGTACTGGATAAAATAAACCAATTACCGTGAAAATGACTATGAGATGTTAGCGTGTGACGTGAGTTAGTCTCTGGACATGCTAGTGAGGGAAGGGAAACCAAAGCATTGGAAAGTATAGAGCACAATAAGCTGGAAATATCTAACAGGGGGGGGGCACGGTGAATTAAGCCCGGCCATCCTGGCCTTTTCTTTCGTTATATCTAATACTGATATATACGCGGAGCGGACTATCTGCTCCGTGTTTTTGTGCGCCTGTAAACAAGATATAAAGGCAAATAAGAGAGCGAATGGCGGATTCACTAGGAGTACCGGCAATCCCGGGGGGAAGTCTGCCATGCACTCGCGACAAACCAAGTTATCGGTTGGTATCGATGCAGATACCGCTCAATATGGATATCAATAGTTAGGGAAAGGAAGGGAGCAAGAAATGAATATGGTTCTAAATAAACAAACAACTAATAGGAGAGGGCGCCGTGGCTTCACTCTCGTCGAGGTCATCGTCGTCCTCGTCATACTTGCGATACTCGCCGCTATCGCGATACCTGCGCTGACGGGGTACA
>JAISLZ010000010.1 GCA_031277015.1 Eubacteriales Family XIII. Incertae Sedis bacterium
ATATACTTCCTCACTCTCACATTCGGCGTATGCGTTTTTTACATATTCAACGCCCTGGAAAGCCAGGAGGCCATGATGAAGGTCTCAAGCAGCCAGGCGGCCATCTTCAAGGAGCTTTCGAATATCATGGGCGGGGTCTCCGTGTTCATCTCGATCATCCTCGGCTTCCTCATCCTGTACGCCAACCGCTTCCTCATCCGCAGGCGCAAGAAGGAATTCGGCGTATACATGACGCTCGGCATGGAGAAGGGCGCTATCTCCCGCATACTCATCGCGGAGACCGCGTTCGTAGGGTTGATCTCACTCGTGACCGGGCTCGCGGCGGGAGTGCTGCTCTCGCAGGGCATGTCTGTGCTGACGGCAAAGCTGATGGAAGCGCCCATCGACAAGTTCCGGTTCATCTTTTCGCCGGAAGCGCTCGTGAAGACCGTCGTCTGCTTCGGCATCATATTCCTGTTCGTGCTCATATTCAATACGGTAGCGGTCGGCAAGCAGAGGCTCATCGATCTGCTCTACGCGGGCAGGAAGAACGAGAGCGTGAGGGCCACGGCGTCCACGCCCCTGTCGGCGCTCGCGTTTGTGGCGGCCATAGGATGTATTTTCTACGCTTACACGACGCTCCTGGGCGGCAAGGTCGGCGAGTTCCTGGACGGCAGCATACTGCCCAAAGTGGTCGCTGTGGGGGCGGTCGGCACGTTCCTATTTTTCCTGTCGCTGTCGGGTATATTCATGAACCTCATCCCCAAAAGCAGGAAACTCTATTTGAAGGGCCTGAACATGTTCGTCCTGAGACAGATAGGCAGCAAGATCAACACGACATACATATCCATGACGATGGTGTGCCTGATGCTGTTCATCTCGATATCCACGCTGTCCTCGGGCCTCGGCGTATCCGCGGACATAGCCAGGGAACTGAAGAAAAACGCGCAGTTCGACGTGACCATCAGCGCGCACGCGAAGATGGACAAGAATGGCGAGTACATCGGCGAATACGGCGGCCTCAAGCTGAAGCCCGCCCTGAAGAAGCAGGGGATCGCCCTGGACTCCTTCGCCCAGGAATACGCGGCGGCCCGCCAGTACGACACGGGCGAGGTCATACCGCTGAAGGTAAAAGAGAACAATGTGGAGCAAGTGGTGGACACCCTGATCTATGCCATGAAGCTGTCCGACTACAACGACATACTGAAGATGGAGGGCATTTCCCCCATATCGCTCGCGAAGGGCGAGTACGCCGTCAATTACGCCGTGACGAACGTCTCGTTCAAGAAAGCCATGGACGAGTACATGGAGAAGGGTCGATCCATCACGATCAATGGCGAGAAGCTCAAGACCGGCCCGGCGAACTTTTACGGCTATACGCTTGAAGTGCGGCGCAACCAGGACTACGACGTGACCATCGTCGTGGACGACGCGCTGGTGAAAGGGCTGCCACCCGTACGCGACATCTTCAACATCAACTACCTCCAGGGCGACGGCGACTACGACAAACTGGCCAGGGACGCGGCGGCGGCGCTCTCCGCGGGGACGGGTGCGGAGTCTTTGGCCCAGACCGCTTCGGACGTGCGCGAACTCAGCAACTCCGCGACGGTGATAGTATCATACCTAGCCATCTACCTCGGCATCGTATTCCTGATCACCGCGGCGGCCGTACTTGCTATAGGCCAGCTCTCCGAAGTCAGCGACAACATCGGCAGATACAGCCTGTTGCGCAAGATTGGCGCCGAAACCAAGATGATACACCGATCCATCTTCACGCAGAACCTCATCTACTTCGGCGCGCCCATGCTGCTCGCGGCCATACACGCCACGGTCGGAATCGCCGTCGTAAGCCGCATAGTAAGCGCCTTCGACAAAGGAGATATCGCCAAGACGAGCCTCTTGGTGGCAGTCGCGTTCCTTATCATCTATGGAGGCTATTTCCTGGCGACCTACCATGGCAGCAAAGGCATATTGAGCCGTGAAAGCGTGCAGAGGGTGGAATAAAACATGGTATTGTCAAGGAACGATAACATGCCTGATGCCTAAAAAACATCTGCTTTTCACACTCACATGGTATACTTATAGCATTATGAGCATACACAGACATTCAAAAAAAATTATAGTTGCGCTCCTCGCATTTGTGCTGATTGCGGCGCCGCAAACTGCCATTGCCGCCCCCAAATTCATGGCGACGGCGCCGTCGCCGAGCCTCAAATCGATCTACGTGAAGAAGGGCGATACGATCAAGATAACAGGGCGTTTTCTTGCCAAGGGAGATAAAGTTAAATTCTACAAATCTTCCAAGCCAAGCGTCGCCACCATATCCAAAAAAGGAACGCTGAAAGCAAAGAAAGCCGGAGTGACGACCGTCACCATCAAGACGAAGAAGGGCAAGAAGGACACCATCAAGGTCCACGTCGTCAAAAAGAGCAAAGCAGCCAGTAAGCTCACGCTACCCAAGACAAAGGTCATGTTCACAAAAGATGTCGAAAGGCTAGACCTCAAAGTCTCCCCGGCCAAATCGACGTCCACCATCAAATGGACGTCGTCCAACAAGGCGATCGCTACAGTGAACGCCGCGGGATACATCACGGCAAAGAAAGAAGGCGCCGTTAAGATCACGGCCAAGGCGGGAAAAAAGAAAGCGACGACCAAGCTGACCGTCAAAGTCCTCGTCAAGGCGGCGTCCATTGCAGTGACCCCCACGAGAGGGGCCATCATACCCTCGGGCAAGCTGAAAGTGAACGCCACCCTCACGCCGGAGGATCCGAATATCCCATCCAATGACATCATAGAATGGACAAGTTCCAACAAGAATATCGCCACCGTATCGAGCAAAGGGGTGGTGACTGCTATCAACCCCGGCACCGTCAAGATCACGGCCAAGGCGGTCAAAAGCAACAAGAAAGCGTCGGCGACACTCACCGTATACAGCAACACGATACCTGCAGGCACGGTCAAGATCACGCCGGGCGAGCGCTTCAAGACGGATTTCACGCTTTACGGCCTTGACAGCAACAACGGGCTGACGTACTCGTCGAGCAACAAAAGCATAGCGACTGTGGATTCCGGCGGCTACGTCCAGGCCAACTTCAGGAACAAATCCACAGGCAAGGTCAACACCGGCATCACTACCATTGAAGCTACGACGGTGGATGGCGATACCGCGAGCATCGACGTGATGGTCACGAGCGAGCCGACCATCGTTGACCTGTCCAAGTGGCAAGGCGATATCGACTGGAGCCAATCCAGCAAGGCCATAGACCTGGCTATCCTGCGCGTCTCATACGGTGCGGATACAAAGATTGAGCCCAAATACAAGACCTACGCCGACAGCTGCGACGAATACGGCGTGCCTTTCGGCGTGTATTCATACTGTCTCTACAAGAGCAAATCCGCGGCCCTGAAAGAAGCAACGACATTCTATGAGCAGGCGACTTCGGGCGGCCGCGTCCCCCTGTTCTTCGTCCTGGATATCGAAGAAGCCTACATCAAAAAAGCCTATACCGAAGCCTACATCGCGAAGCTCCGCGAACTCGCCGCGGCTGACGGCATCACCCGCCTCAAGATAGGCATATACATAGGCCACCACCTATATGAAAAGCTCAAGATCAACATGGCGACAGACCTGGACAACCCTAAGACCGTTGACTTCGTTTGGATACCGCGCTACAACCTGCCGAACAACGGCGCCATGGCCTCGAGCGCAAAGACCCCCATTTATACCTGCGATATGTGGCAATACAGCAGCGGCGCCTACCTGCCCGGGGTAAAAGGCAAAGTGGACGTGAACACGCTCTATAACCCGGAGGGCTCGGTTCTCACCAAAAAAGACAGCTTCAGCTTTGACTGGCTCATCGCCGGTTCCGAGGCAGGCTGACTCTACCAAATTATTCACCGCTACATAGCGGTAAACAATTTACATAAAATCTATATACAAAGACGGCTTTATTCTATATAATTATAGACAGGTGTTTTATTTCTACCGGGAAGGGGAGTGAAACAAATGGTTTCAGTTCAGCACAATCTTTTACAAGATAAACGCGCATCAGGCAATGACGCCGTGCGTGGATATTATTAGTTTTAATTATCAATTATGATAGTTGGAAGGAGAAAATTGAATATGGTTACAGTAACGCTATCTGAAAAGAGGAGGCACAGGATTGTCAGCCTGCTCCTCTCTATCTTGCTCATCGCGGGCGTCTTAGGCATAGCCGGAGCGGCCCCACAGAGCGCGGCGCACGCGGCGGCGGGTGATATTCTGACGATCAACGTACCCGCGGGCGTGACGGGCGATATCAACGCCTATGTATACGATACGGCAATATCTGGTTGGCGTAGCATACAATGGGCTGAGATCGGTGAGGAGGCTGCAAACCAGGTAAGCTTCAGCACTCTGACTTACCGCGACGACGATGGTAACCTCATCTCAGCGCAGGGAAAGAAGGTCACGTTCACCTATACTCCGGATTCGTCCGCGCTACGCAACATCTACGGAAATATACAGACGTACGGAGGATATTTCGGTTACCCAGGCGATAAAGGCGCAAGTCTCACCTCTCTCGTCCTGACAAGCCCGACAACCGTCAACTTCACCCCTCTCAAGGGCGCCAAGGTCACGCTGAAGGTCACGCCCGTAGATAATATGAACGTCGCCGGAGGCGGCACGGTCAACACGAGCGTTATGGTTTACAAATATGCCAAAAGCCCGACCGGCAAGATGAACCTGACATTGCTCGACAGCGATAACAGTTATCGCCAAAGCGCTTATGCGAACGGCGTATATACGTTCATCGTACAGCCCGCCGCAAGCTACGCGTTCCAAGCCACGGGCGAGGTGAAGCAGGGGCAGGTCTGGGTAGACTATACTCCGAGCTGGCTCGGCGGCCACCAGGGCTCGTCCGCCAATACGCCTGACAAGATCAAAATATTCAAGGCTCCCGCCACCGGCAAGTCGAAGGGCGCTGGGACCATCGCACTCACTCTCGGCAGCGCGACCATCACAGGCACGACA
This sequence comes from Eubacteriales Family XIII. Incertae Sedis bacterium, assembly GCA_031277015.1. GTDB lineage: Bacteria > Bacillota > Clostridia > Peptostreptococcales > Anaerovoracaceae > JAIRPC01. The sequence goes on from JAISLZ010000010.1 coordinate 4,994, forward strand.
GTAGCAGAGCGCAATATCTCCATCAGCAACCCGTTCACGGGCATATCATACAACTTCTATGCGGATGCGACATCTTATTCGCAGAAGGTGGAGCCGGGCTTCTACGTCGTAAGCAACGGTATCACGAACAAGTTCATCTCCGTGAAAAAAGGCAAGAAAGCGACTGTTAACTTCACGACCAACCCCAATCCGAATATCGACCAATGGAGCGCAAATGTTTCCATCAAGGTATCCGGTACGGTCAAGAAAGGCAAGAAGCTGACGGCCTCCGTGAAACTGTACAACCTCCCCTACCAGTTCAAAGCGCCCAAGTTCAAGTACATCTGGACCGACGGCGTGAATATACTCGGCAAGAAATCCACATACAAAGTGAAGTCAGCCGATGTGAAAAAGGGAGAGAAGCTATTCGTCATCTCCTACGGTACGAAATACGGATATACCCACTGGGCATATCACACGGTGAGGTAACGCCTCTGTCTACGCGCGTAGCGCGTTGTCGGAGCGGATAGATTGACACAGGAAGGGCGTACTCACAACCGGGCGCGTCCTTTCTCTATCTAACGGGTAAATTCCCGCAGAAACGCTCCTGCCATAATTCCGTCCTCATGGTATAATAATGGAGAAGAACACAGCGGGGGCAAAGCAGTCCATAAAGCGCTTAAAAATCGGTCATGCACATCAAGAAGTTTTCTGAAACGCGCAATACAGGAGGAGACCTATCCATGTCAGTAAAAAAGAATCATAAGGACGAAAGTGATGCCGTTCTCATCGTCATAGATATGCAGGAAAAGCTCGTGCCTGCCATGCGCGAGATGCACAACCTCATCTATCGAGCGGACACGCTCCTGCGGGGATGTGCGCTGATGAACGTGCCGGTCATCTTTACACAGCAATACACACAAGGCCTCGGACACACGATCAATCCCATCAAAGAAGCGTACGTAGAAGCAGTCTCCAGCGCGAACGAGAACGTCAAACTCGCCGTTGAAGACCAGATCGTACCACCGGAGCATATCAGATTCACTTACATCGAAAAAACGAGCTTCAATGTCATGGACGAGCCCGGTTTCGTGACCGCGCTCGAGCAGACGGGACGGCGCGAAGTGATGGTCTGCGGCATCGAGTCGCACGTCTGCGTACTGCAATCCGCCGAAGATCTGTCGGCGCGCGGCTATACGGTCCAGGTGGCGGCTGACGCCACATCTTCGCGACGCGAGATTGATTCAGCCTTTGCGTACTCGCGCATGATACAGAAAGGGATCACCGTCACGACATCGGAAGCACTGCTGTTCGATCTAATGAAAGACTCAAATCACCCTGTGTTCCGCCAAATATCAGCGCTTCTGAAATAACGGGTAGATTGAAAAAGAGAGGCATTATCTATTGAATATTCTCGTATCGAATGACGACGGGATCGGATCGGACGGGCTAGGGGAGCTTGTCAGAACTCTGGCTTCGGAAAATAACATATATGTATGCGCGCCCGATTCAGAGCGTAGCGGCGCAGGGCACGGCATCACGATCGCGGAGCCCGTATCCGTCACGGAGATGGACGTACCCGCCGCGAAGAAAGCCTATATGATGAGTGGCACCCCGGCTGACTGTGTGAAGATGGGGCTTGACCTGTTTGCGGACGAGGGTATCGCTATGGATATGGTATTCTCCGGCATCAACAGCGGAAGCAACCTCGGCACGGACACACTCTATTCCGGCACGGTCTCAGCCGCGCTCGAAGGATCGATCTGCGGACTGCCCGCGGTAGCCGTATCCGTAGGCGCTATTATGCCCAAGCATTACGAATTTGCGTCCGAGCTCGCGCTGCGCGCTTCCAGACTCGACTTTCAAGAGATAGGCGACAGGCTCGTCCTCAACATCAACGTGCCCGACCTGCCTAAGGTCAAGGTGACAGGTGTCAAGGTGACGAAACTCGGCATGCGCGAATATTACAAATGGAATGTGCGCAGTACGGACGAGGACGGGCGCCTGACGCTCTGCTATGGCGGCGATCCGGTACATTACGAGGGGCTTGACGCGGACTCGAACGATGTCGGAGCGGCGCAGCATGGGTACGCTACGATCACCCCACTGCATTTTGACCTGACTAGCTATCCGCTGATAGACAAAGTGCGGGATAGCGGGATAGCAGACGAGGGATGAAGCGACAGGAACTGAGGGTGCGACTCGACGCAAAAGGGAAGGTATGCCGTGTATATCTTTGACGGAAGGATAACTTTAGAAGACAGGCCGTTACTTGAGGAATATCTGCGGGGATTTGACTACAAAACCTCGGGCCTCTCCTTTTCATCCCTCTATATGTGGAAAAAAATCAATCAATTCAGTTGGAGGCAATTGGGAGATTACCTCTGCATAGCGGCGGCTGACAACCTTGAGGAGGAGATGGGCCTCAGCTTTATGTTTCCGCCACTGACAAAATCGGGTGTATACGAGGCGGAAGCTCTTCGCCGAACCATAGAAGCCGCAAAGGATGAGTTCGAGTCTAGAGGCGAGGAGTTCGTGATGATGCTCGTGCCCTTCCACATGGTCGAGATATTCGACAAACTTCTGCCCGGGATGTTTTCGTTCGAGGCGGATCGTCCGAACTTCGACTACGTGTATGACACGCGGGAGCTCATCGAGCTGAAGGGGAAGAAGTTCCACGGAAAGCGCAACCACCTGAATTATTTTCTCAGCCATTACGACTATACATATGAACCCATGACCACCGACATGGCGGACGAGATCATGCGCTTCATCGACAAGTTCAATGAACGCAAAGCCCTGCCGGAAGGGCATGAGAAGGAACTGCTCGAGATGGAGAAGGAAGCGATGGCCGACGTCCTGATGCATCTTGATGATGTCGGATATCTCGCCGGGGTCATTCGCATAGATGGCAAGGTGGAGGCGATATCCATCGGCGGCCAGCTCGGCAACAAGACCGTGACCGTGCATGTAGAGAAGGCGAACGTTGAATATAGAGGGCTGTACCAAGCCATCAACAACGAGTTTTGCAGACATATGGCATCACACGTCAAGAGGATCAACCGCGAGGAGGACATGGGTATCGCCGGCCTGCGCAAAGCGAAACTTTCATACAACCCGATCAAGCTGGTGGAGAAATATATAGTCAGAATCAAATGACGCGCGCCGTCCACGGGCATGCACCGTATGCGGGGATATAGGAGCGTGAGCGCAAGCGAACAGAGGAGCGTGCAGAAAAACATGAAAGAATTAGAGAGAATTGTATACAGCTCGTCGAACATCGTATTCTTCGGCGGCGCGGGTGTATCCACGGAGAGCGGTATACCCGATTTCAGATCCGAGGCAGGACTGTATAAGGCCAAGCTCGAATACGGACGCTCGCCCGAGTCCATCATATCTCATTCTTCCTTCATGAGCGATCCTGAGCTTTTTTACGCGTACTATAAGGGCAACATGGTATTTCCGGACGCCGAGCCAAATAGCGCGCACCTCGCCCTCGCGAAGCTCGAGGATGAGGGCCGGTTGAAGGCGGTGGTCACGCAGAACATCGACGGACTGCATCAGGCGGCCGGTTCCAAGCTCGTGTACGAACTCCACGGCTCGGTACGCCGTAACTACTGCATGTCGTGCGGGGCGAAGTTCGGGCTGGACTATATACTGGATCCGGATAAATGTACCGATAAGAACGGAGAGCAAGCGCACACACCCCGCTGTAACGTCTGCGGCGGCCTCGTCAGGCCGGATGTCGTACTATATGAGGAGCCTCTCGATGAGGATGTCACACGCGGGGCCGTGAAAGCGATCTCCGAAGCGGATGCTCTCATCATAGGAGGCACGTCGCTCGTCGTCTACCCGGCAGCGAGCTATATCGGTTACTTTCGCGGAGACCACCTCGTCCTCATCAACAAGTCGAAGACGAGCTACGACAGCAAAGCCGAGCTCGTGCTACACGAACCCATAGGCGAGGTTCTGTCCATATTCCTGTGACTACCCTCCATATGCTTACCTATCCGATATTTGGCGTTCTTCCTCTTCAAATATCTCTATAGCGTTTGCGGCGGAATCCTCCTCCGAAAAGCCGACAAGATCCGTGACGGGCAGGGAAAAGCTGATGCCACGCCCCTTTGTCTTCAAGCCGCCTGCCTCGAGTATGGCATGCATGATCTGCCTTACAGCGGTCTTGTTCACGATCGTCAGGACGATCTCCTTCTCCGGCTGTATGTCGATATTCATGAACTTTTCCGTTGCGTGTATACCCGTGCCACGCGCATACAGCACGGTGCCGCCACGCGCCCCGGAGTCGCGTGCGGCGTCCATCACGAGTTCCGCATAGCCCCTATTCACGATGGTCAATATCAGGCTGTATTCCGTATTGCTATAGTCCGCCATTGTTCCGATTACCTCTCTGTTTTCTTCGTATCTATCCCCGAGATATATTTCAGCGACAGGGGGCCGCCGACGCCCGATAGCGGGACGCAGAACGCGAGACCCGTACCAGGATCGTCAAGTGAGAATTTGTACTCGACCATCGACAGCGCCGCCTTGACCTTGGAGTCCGTGACGATGCTAAACACGATGTCGCAGTCGCTCTCCGTGAGGCCAAAGATGTCCGCGAGCTCGGATCCTATCGCAGCGTAAGCTACCGACTCCATATTGAACGTGACGCCGAGCTCACGCAACTCCTTCACAATACGATTGCCCTGTCCACGCGTCACTATGCTGACCATGAGCTTCAGTCGCTCAAATTCGTTGCCGTACCTGTCTTTCAATTTTTCCGCCATCGGTCCGCCTCACACTCGTCAAAATCGATATAATTATTGTCCATGGTCACTTCCTCATGCAGTTCATCCGTGTGGAGCGCCTGCACCCATTCCGGACTCGCGACGAAATCCATGTCCGCATCCTGCGCGTAGTCATCCTGAACATAATCGTCCTGAACATTCTCGCCCATTTCCTCCGCGCGCGGAGGAATAGCGCCCCAATCGACAAATTCTTCCTCCTCGACAATCTCGGCGATGGCGCCCATCTCCTCCTGTTCCTCGGCCTTCGTAGCCTTCATGCGACGGTCGTACATGAGGCCGAGTACCTGGACAGTAAAGAGCGGCGTCATAGCTACCATAGCTACCACACCGAAAGCGTCCATCATCATGTTACCGCCAACAGCAGCGCACGCGCCCATCGTGAATGGCAGCAGAAAGGTGGCGGTCATAGGCCCCGACGCGACCGCACCCGAGTCGAAAGCTACCGCCGTGAATATCTTAGGTACAAAGAACGACAATACAATTGCGAGGCCGTAACCGGGAAGCAACACCCACCATATGCTTATCCCCGTGATGACGCGCAACATGGCCAGGCCGACGGAGATACCGACACTGATGGAGAAAGCCCGCAACATGGTATGCTTCGCTATCGCGCCCCCCGTCATATCCTCCACCGAGTCGACGAGGACGTGTACCGCGGGCTCTGCAAGCACGATAAAAAACCCCATGAGAATACCGAGAGGTATGAGCACCCAGTTATAGTCGAGCTTCCCGACGAAGTTGCCGATATAGGTCCCGGCAGGCAGGAATCCCACACCCACGCCCGTAAGGAATATCGTAAGTCCGAGAAAGGTGTACACGAGGCCAACTCCTATGCGCGCAAGGTGGGCTAGAGGCAGGCGTAGCGCGAATATCTGGAACATCAGAAACACGATGATGAGGGGGGTGATGGCGAGAGCTATTTCGTGGGCGTATTCAGGGAGAGCCTCAATGAACTTGCTGACGAGCTGACCCACATTCGTGATATCGTCGATTTCGCCCGCTCCTAAGGTGGATTCCTTCGCGGGGAAGCTGAAGCCGAGTATCATTACCGCGTATATAGGCCCGATGCTGCACAGGGCGGCGAGGCCGAAGCTATCGTACATCGTGGATTTGCCGCCCCTGACGGCCGCGACTCCGACGCCGAGTGCAAGGATGAACGGTATCGCAAACGGCCCCGTCGTGACTCCGCCCGCGTCGAACGATACCGCAAGATATTCTTTTGGGATGAAGATACCGAGCACGAGGACACCGATGTAGAGCCCCGAGAGCAGATACGACATATTCCACATGAACATGATGCGCAACATCGCGATGACGAGGAACACACCAAGCCCCACCGCAACGAGCACGGTCAGCGTCATAGGCGGCACCCCCGGCACCTGGCGCGAGAGTATCTGAAGATCAGGCTCGGCTATAGTTACCATCGTCCCCATGATGAGAGAAGCGATGACGATAAGCCATATTTTGCGGGATTTCGTGAGGAACTGACCGAGATGCTCGCCGATAGGCATCATGGCCATGTCCGCACCCATCGTAAAAAGACTCATTCCGATCACAAGGAGCAAAGCCCCGCCGATGAATAGTCCCCTCACGGCGAAGTGCATCGGAGTGATCGTGAAATTCAGGACCAACACGATCACGACGATCGGCAGAAGCGACTTTATGGCTTCATTTGTCTTTTCCCGAAAAATTTTTTGCAAATATTCCTTCTTCCGAATACCTCCGCGATACGAAACTGTTATTTCATCTGCACCGTACCATGAAATGCCCCGTTTACATATAATTGGACGGTACCATCCTCCATATAGTAGAAAATCAGCTCCCCGCGGTCATGTGTCATGCCCATGATCGTGAATATGCTCGTCTGGTTCTTCTCCACTTCCTTCAACACCGCGCCTACCGCGTATTTCACGATACCCTCGCGCTCCCGGTCACTCGCGTTTGCCCAATCTACGTCCGCAGACAGCACCGGCATATAATTCGTGGTAGTAACACCGTTCGCGACATTCATCTGCTCCTCAATCGTCGAAATGCTGTTCGCATACCGGCTCCACCCGAGTGTGTCCGTAGCGAACATAACAGCGATGACGATGGCGGCAACGACAACGATGAGCGCTATTATGTTCTTTGGCTTAGGGCGGAAAACCAAGCTCCGGCGTTTGCGCTTGCTGCTACGCGCAACGCTCCCTCCACTAATCTCAACCTGAGCCGGTACGCCGTAACCTTCGAGCGCCTCGCTGTAACCGGCCTTATAATCCTCCTTCGCCATCATATCACCCTTTCTCAATATAAGCCTACCCAAACACGTCTGGAATGAGATAACATTGGCACAGACCGTTTTTGTTTCTATTACTTTTATTCTCTTGACTATAATTATTTCATTTATTGTCGCGCCGGTCAAGCCGTGTAAAAAACAAAGACGGTGTCAAGTTGTTCTGGGGTTTTGTCATCATATGGCAGCCCTCATTTTGGAGAGGGCATCATAAGCCCGCTTCGTGCCGGTGACCAATCCCATTGAGTACGATGATCTCTCAAA
>JAISLZ010000016.1 GCA_031277015.1 Eubacteriales Family XIII. Incertae Sedis bacterium
TTTGAGAGATCATCGTACTCAATGGGATTGGTCACCGGCACGAAGCGGGCTTATGATGCCCTCTCCAAAATGAGGGCTACCATATGATGACAAAACCCCAGGACAACTTGACACCGTCAACCTGCGCCGCTATTCTTGACGGCAAAAAGGGGTTATGCTATCATTTATTATACAAATGTATAACATATTATTTGGAGGTATTATGTCTGTTTTGGCCGTCAGGATGTCTGACAGAGAGAAACGAAGTCTTGCGGAATACGCACGATTTCACGGTAAGTCGATGTCCGCTATCGTCAGGGAGACAATGGTGGAGCGCATGGAGGAATATGAGGATATACGCGATTACGAAGCATTCAAGCGCAATCCTCCATCGCGCGACGAAATGATACCGTGGTCGGAAATGAAAGAAAAGTACCTTGAGTAGAGAATATTCAGTGTATTTCTCTCCGGCTGCTAGCAAAGAGCTTGATCGCTTGGATAAGCCGACACGCATACGGATACTTCAGTGGGTGCAGAAAAATTTGGTCGGTTGCGATGACCCACGACGGATAGGGAAAGCTCTTTCGGGGCAGATGTCAAGGGGATGGAGTTACCGCGTCGGAGCCTATCGGTTGATTGCGGATATCAACGATCCCGATATTTTTATAGACATTATCAAGATCGGACATCGACGCGAAGTATATTTATAAAGATTCCCTGATATATTATTTCCAACATGGAATCATTGTTTTGATAGAAATAACCCTGATGCCTATGAACATTGAAGCGAGACCACACATCTTCCTGACAGGCACGGGCGCGTCCGGCAGACGCATGGTGTGCGCCATAGTGGACGAGACGCCGCTGCGCACCATATCGTCGATGAGCGGCGGCCTGTTCCCCCGCCCCCTCGTGAACGCACTGGTCGCCCTCGCAAACCTGCATACAAATTGATGGCTTGCAATATGGTTATTTTCCTGTATAATTATACATATGAAATTTGAATGGGATGAAAGGAAGAACAAGGAGAACATCGCAAAACATGGCCTGTCATTCTACGTGCCCCAAAAAGCTTTTTACGATGAACGCCGAGTAATCCTTGTGGATAAAGCCCACTCGATATCTGAACATCGATATTTTTGTATTGGCAATATAGATAATAATATTGTAACTGTAAGATTCACGATGCGCGATGAAGCAATTCGTATTTTCGGAGCAGGTTATTGGAGGAAAGGAAGAAAGATATATGAAGAACGACATAATATATAAAGACGCGCCGCCGGACATAGAAAACGCGCTCAGCATGGCTGAACCTATAACCGATTTTTTACCCCCTCCCAGTCAATTGATAGAGAAGGTAGAGAAGGAGAAGGTCACTATTTCCTTAAATAAGCGTAGTGTGGATTTCTTCAAGCGCGCCGCAAAAAAAGAAGGTGTCCCATATCAGGCTATGATCAACAATTTGCTGGACAGATATGTTCGTCGATATGGCTGACTGAATTATATATTTTGGGGAAACACGGACTAGATCTATGTCACACATCTTCCTGACAGGCGCACGCGGCGTCGGCAAGACGACCGCCTTGAGCGGCGCGATGGACCGAATGGTGGAGGCCGGCGCCATCTCTGCGGATGAGATTGCGGGCTTCCGCACGGCCTGGATTGCGGACGAGTTATATATATTGCCCTACGCCCCAGGCAGCCACGGGGAGCGGCCAGGCGGCGCGGCGCATGAACGCGGAAAAATCCCTCCGGGCGCACGGCCTATCGCAAGGCGCACACGGGGAAAGCAGGTCCTTGAGGTCCATCCCGAAGTCTTCGACGAGGACGGAGCCGCCATACTGCGTTCCGCCGTGCACGGCCAAGCCGGGCTTCCCTCCGTCTCGAAGCAACCCACGCAAATGTCTCCCGCCGCGGATGCCGCGTCCACGCATTCCCCCTGCGCGGAGCTTCGTCCACAAACACCTCAGGAGAGCCGCGCCGCGCCGCCGCCCACGCCCCCCAAACTCATCATCATGGACGAGCTCGGATTCATGGAGACGGACGCCCTAGTCTTTCGGGAAACGGTCATGAGCGTCCTTGGCGGCGGCATCCCCGTCCTCGGGGTTCTACGGCAGGATACCGGCCCCTTCTTAGGCGCCGTCAGAGGCCACCCGCGCGTGGAAGTCGTCGAAGTCACCGAACGCACCCGCGACGTCCTGCCGCGCGAACTCGCCGCAGCCCTGCTGCCGCGTCTTTCGTAGGGGCACCCTCAAATCCGCAGCAGATTTTCGCGTTTGGTTATACCGAAATTGACTGCATCACTTGTGTTTGTTCTGTTGCTGACAATATTTCAGTCAAGAAATTCAGATGCAAATTCTGACAGAGCCATTACTCGTGGTCTTGCCACATTGCTTTCGAGGAAATCCTTGTCTCCGGTAATAAATATATCGGCATTTGTTTTGACCGCCGAAAACAGAATGGGATAATCAGCGTCGTCTCTTATGCCAAGTCCGTCAACAGGAATGACTTTCGGCGTGTTGAATGATGTGAATGACAGTTTTTCAATAAATGCTGTCGCCGCTTGCAATCGGTCAAATTTGTCATATATCAGAAACCTTCAAAAATTCGTCTATCACCAAATCAGGCAAAACCAGCTCATGATATTGTACGATGAACTCGATAATCATGTCCATACGTCTGTTGGGAAAAAGGCCTGCAGAAATCAGGATATTCGTATCAAGCATGATCCTCATCGTCAACTGTTTGCTTTTGTATTCCTGCGGTGTGCTTTGACAAGGCTTACTATATCCTGTTCGGTTTCTATCTCCATCCGTTCAGCAACACCCTCAAATGCTTCTTGCAGTTCCTTGAGCGCAAGCATAGTCGAATTGGCCATTAGGACCCGTCCGTTTTCTTTGATAAGTACAACTTTGTCTCCACCCTTGACATTCAGATATTTTCTGATCTCAGCAGGGATAGTAATTTGTCCCTGTGATGTCACTTTTGCAAGTTCCATAATCTTATACCTCATACTAATGAAATCATTAATTTCTTTAAATTTATTAAAACATATTTTAGCCATATCGTCAACGCCCACATCATTGACATCCCCGTCTATTCGTGATTGAATGGTTTCATGTTTAGTAGCGGACTTTTTGACGGCATCAGCCGAGGAGATATTGAAAAACTCAGAAAAACGCTGAACTTGTATCCGCGCTATCTGAACGCCCGTGAGATTCTCATCGACGAGGGCGAGACGACGAACGTCTTTTGGCTGCTGATTTCAGGTCGTCTACAGGGAGCGCGTTGTTACCCTGACGGCGGTATTGACCTCGTCCAGTTTTACGCCGCAGGGGACACAGTATGCCTGGATGTGGTGTGTACGCGCACACGCCGGAGCCTGCTGCAAGTAAGCTGCGTCAGGCCGGCCGAAGTCGTCGCCGTCGATTACGCCCGGCTCATGGGACCCTCAGTCAAGGGCGCGGCGCGGGACGCTGTAGCGGCCAATGTCGTCAGGCTCCTCGCCGACGATAGCATGAGAAAGCAGTACAAGATAGATGTGCTGTACAAGAAATCCCTGCGCGCGCGCGTCATGACCTTCTTCCAGCACATGGCCGACAAAGTGGGCGCAGCGTCCTTCGATGTAGGCATGGACAGAGAACAGCTTTCTCAGTACCTGGGAGTCAATCGCAGCGCTCTCTCCCACGAGCTCAGCATCATGCGGAGCGAGGGACTGATCCGCTTCTCCAAAAGCAAATTCGAGCTGCTACCCTGTTTTTATTCCTCAAACGAAAATAGGCCGTGACCCGCTCAGACCGAGCCATTGTAGACCCCGCCGGGCTTCACCTTGATACCCTTATAATAGAAAAGCTCTGAGACGGTGACGAGTTCGTACCCCTGTTCCACGAGCCACGGTATCACCTGCTCCATCGCCTCGGCGGTCTGCTCGTGTATATCGTGCATGAGGATGATCTGGCCCTCCCGCACGTCCTCCTGTATCAGCTTGAACAGCTTCCTTGCGTCGCGTAGTTTCCAGTCGTAGGTATCGTACGACCACATGAGCAACGCGAGCTTTTGCCTCTTTGATACCCGGCGTACATCCTTGTCATACCCCCCATAGGGCGGGCGGTACATAGCCGGACTGACACCTGTCGCCGCGCGTATCGCTTTGTTGGTCTTTTGCAGGTCTTTCTTGATCGCCTTGTTTGATAGCTTCGTCAGCAGCTTGTGATTCCACGAGTGGCCGACCACCTCGGAGCCCTGAGCTACGGCCATCCGTATGCGCTCGGGCTGCTTCGTAGCCCTGCTTCCGAGGACGCAGAACGTCGCGCGGCAGCCGTATGATCCGAGTAGCTGTACTATCTCCTCCGTGTACTGCGACGGCCCGTCGTCGAACGTGAGCGCGATCATGGGCCTTGTGCGGTCGAGATATGTCCTGACGGGCTGGATGCGCAACAGGTCCGTGCCCGGTAGATGCATAGTAGCGGCGTACGATGATGAGAACGCCGCGTATGTGACGGGATAACCGTTGTCGGACACCGCCGCGCCCGAAGGGGCCGTCGCCTGTCCAGTAGGAGTCGCGCCCGCCTCCGCCACAGGAGCCCCACCCGAGGTGACCGTCGCCTGCCCCGTCGTCGCCGCAACTGAAACCCCCTCCGCGAACGCCGCGCCTTCCGCGCCGGAGAATACGGACAAACCCACCGTCAACGAGAGAAGTAATGCTAGAGCTGCCACTTGTGACCTTAATGAGCGTGATTTGCTATTGTGTGCGCCATTATGCGATTGAAGATCGATAACATTCATTACGCCAACAGTATATCACACCGTAGGCAGCCCGAACATAGCCCCTCAAAACATAATTTTGGACGCGCCCGTCACCGCGTCGCCCGTCATCCGCGCCCTGATCGCCCTCGCTATGCTGTTGCGTCCGCGATGGCCATATGTTATCATCATTCGTAAAGGCAGAAGCGCCCCGTAAGACATGCTTGCGCGAATGGTGATTATTTCCATCTGGCGATAGCCGAGTGTGCCAACATGCCGGCGGCAGCCAGGCGAACCGGCAGACGGATATCCGCGTAAGCTGTAAGGCACAGAATTGAGTGAAGAATATTGTTTGAATCATCTGAGTTCAGCCCGTATTTTATAATAAATAATGTCATCGCCTGTATGTTTGCGGTTTGTTATGGCTATCAGCTTATTTTTATTCTCATATCCGTGCGCAAACGCAACCCACGCTTTCCTAAGGCCGAGCCCGGACGATACGCCGTATTGATCTGCGCGCGCAACGAAGAAGCGGTCATAGGCCAGCTCATAGGCTCGGTGCGCAGCCAGAAGTACCCGGCAGAGCTCGTGGACATCCACATCGTCGCCGACAACTGTACCGACGGCACCGCCCGGGTAGCCCGCGAGGCCGGCGCGCGCGTGATCGAGCGCGAGGACAAGGAGCGGGTCGGCAAGGGCTACGCCCTGGAGTATCTGATAGGCAGCATCACGGAGTCCGGCGCAAAGTGGGATTACGACGGGTACATAGTCATCGACGCGGACAACCTGCTCGACGAGCACTTCATCGCCGAGTTCAACAACGCCATGAAAGGCGGATGCCGCGCCGTCACAGCATATCGCGACTCCAAGAACTTCTCCGACAACTGGCTCTCGGCCAGCTATGCCGTATGGTGGCTCCGGGAAGCCCGCTACCTGAACGGCGCGCGTTGCCTGCTCGGCCTCTCCGCGCAGGTGTCCGGCACGGGATTCGCCATCCGCGGCGACCTCCTCCGTGAGCTCGGCGGCTGGCATTACTTCACCCTGACCGAGGACGTCGAATTTACCTTCGCCATGGTCGCCCGTGGTGAACGCATAGGCTACACCCCCTACGCCATACTCTACGATGAACAGCCCACCGACTTCAAGCAGTCGTGGGATCAGCGCGTGCGATGGATCAAAGGCTATTTCCAGGCTTACGCCAGATACGGCGCCAGGATGCTCGCCCGCGTGTTTACGGCACACAGCTTCCCCTGCTACGACATGCTCGTCAACACCCTCGCCGGCGCCGTGCTGACCCTCGGAACGCTAGTATTTTATTCCTGCGCCATCCTGTCCCATGCCCTCCAGCGCGTCCCCGTCTGGGAGCCCCTGCTCTATCTAGGCGAATTTATCGGTACCTGCTACGGCATGCTGTTCATCATCGGTCTCATCACCGTGCACACAGAGAGGGACTACATCTACGCGCCAAAGCCCAAAATCATGCGCTATGCCTTCACCTTTCCCATGTTCCTCCTCACCATGCTGCCCATGATCATCTGCGTCCCGTTCGACAGGAATGTATGGCCGCGCATCGTGCACACCCGCGCCATGGACATAGACGATGTCAAATCCGCCTCGGGCCGCCCCCCTCGTGAAGACAGGTAGTCCTGCGTATCTTAATAATTAATCTTTCGTTTGGAAAATTGTACAATTAATACATTGAAAAGTTAATATTAAAAACTTTATGTAATTTAGCTATAGCGGTTTTCTTTTGTGCAGAGACGAGGTATAATATTTCCAAAGATATATAGGTGGAGACCGATGAACAGTAAATACGACATATTAAATCCGATGATCTCGTCGCGCCGGGCAGGCATGACCCTTATAGAGGTCCTTGTCGCCATGGCCATCGTCGCCGTGATCGCCCTGATATGCACCTCGGCGTTCACGACCGTGCTCGGCTCCGAGATGCGCGAGACCAACACGCGCCTCGCCTCTGAGCAGGCCGAGGCCGACATAGCCGCGGGCGCCCCCCCGACGACCTCGTCCGCGATGAACCTGCAGCTCGGCGAGTTCGTGATACCCTCGACCGCCGACTCCTACGAACAGACCTCCGGCGACGGCGATACCATAGCCGGTGAGAAAGGCCAGATAGACATCTCCGGCGACCGCAGCTATACGGTCGTGAAGGGCTCGGACAAATACGTACCCTTCGCCGTATACTTCGGCGACTACGGCCAGCCGCCCCAAGACTTCGTGTCCAAGGTGAAGGGCATCAAATTCGTGACGACGGGTAGCACAGGAGACAAGAAGGCATTCCTCGTCCATGTCTCCGGCGAGTACCGTATAGAGGCATGGGGAGCGTCCGGCGGCGCGATAGGCGGATCGTACGCCATGGAGGCCTCCGTGTCCATAGAGCAGGGCGTCAGCCTGATGCTGACGGCGGGTGCCATCGGTGATTCAGGTGGTGGTACGATCGGAGTGGATAGCGTCGTGGCCACGCCCGGCGGCATCATAGTGCTCGCCAAAGGCGGCGGCAGTACAGCATCATCCAGCGTAGGTATCACTATAAATAGTAATGACTCGAACATGCCCAACCCTCTCAATACGAATTACGACCCCAAGAAGCCGGGTGTAAATACTTCATTTTTATCAGGCGGCAACCCACGCGGCGGCTTCATACGCATTACCTATCTCGGAACGGAGTAGACCGATGACAGAGGAACGCAACATACCCACCATCACATCCCCGGCGTCGGCGGCGCGGTCAGGCTCCGCCCTCATCTGGGCGACCATGGTCTCCATAGTCCTTCTCATACTCATAGGCATCATGGCGACCGTAGTACAGTCGTCCTTTCATGGCCAGAAAGCCTCGCAGATCAAGACGCAGGCCTACTATACCGCCGTGTCAGTGAACGAGCGCATAGCGGGCTGGCTGAACGGCACCGTCTCCGGTAGCGGCATCGCCACCGATCAGGAAAAGTTCATCGCAAAGCTCAATACCGGTACCCAGATAGCGACCTACAGCGAGGCGGACCTCGACAAAGACGGCAAGATGGGCAGCGCAGTAGCTGAGGTGAGCCTCAACACCGGCGCCGCCATAGACGCAGGCAAGATCATCACGATCAAAGTCACCGGTAAGTTCGCGGGCGACGAGGAGACCGTCGTCAGCACCCTCCGCCGCAGTACGAGCGTGGACTACACCTATCAGAACACGAGCTTTAAAAACGCCCCCGGCGACCCCTTCGATATCGCCGAGTACGAGGCCACGGAGAAGTCTCTCAACGAACGCAAGCGTGATACTGACCCCGTCGTCGTAGGCGATGAGGACCCGAATTTATCGCCGGTAACTAGCCTCGCCGCCTTCAATAGCAACAAAAATGACAAGGACAAGGTGAATGACAAGATCAAGTCCAACGATAAAGACAAAGAGCTGACATTCAGGAATTTCTATCCCGCTAATTATGAAAGTGATAAAAGCACCGCCAGCGCCGTGCTCGGCACCGCGCACTATCCGACCGGCGGCGCGATAGGAAGTGAAGAAGGCGATGTGAGGCAGTTCGTGACGCCGGCCAACGGTCGCTGGATGCTGAATCCGCTGCTGACGGGTGGAATATGGACTAATAAGCATACAAATACAAATAATGCGAATAACAACACCCGCATCACCATGCTCTCCATGGGAAAGTTCGAGGGTAAGGCGCTGGAGCTAAGGCTCGGCGGTACGAGCGGTACTGCAAGTAGTAATCAACCTGCCAACGACCCCACATACTACAACGCCCTCATGGGTTTTGACTTCACGGATTACGCGAGCAAGAGCGCGTTGACAAACCCCTACGTCCGGTACTACGCGAACAATATATCGAGCGCAGGGATTCAAGGGTGGTATCCCCAGGCCTGGAAATCCATGACGATATATACGCAGAACTTATCGGGCAGTGCGGTGAAAGACGTCAATGCCGGTCTTGATGCCCGCCTCGTATTCGGCCCGTACGGCCACAAATATCAGGATACGGATGGTAACTACATCGACTATGCGAACAAGGGCAGATATATAGCCAATTCGTTGTACGGTACTAAAGCGGGGATTTATAATAATGCGTTTGGGAATAATAATAGTTTAGGTATTGATGGATCGCAGAAGGGCATGCCGTTTATCCCCTCATACTACGGCAACGACTTCGGCCTGTATCTGCTCGACAACGCGGGTACGAAGTCGGCTATTCAGAAGGATCCCGCTTATCAGGGCAACCAGGCGTGGATCACGCAGGGCGTGAATATCCTCGGCACGGACAAGAAGCACTCGGTGCTGTATTCGTACAGGGGTCTGGAGATAGGCGGCGGACTGCTGAGGACAAGTACGACGTCAAGCATCACGACCAGGGGTGTGAACAGCGACGTGCGGGGCATGTTCAGCGCTCTTGGTGAGCCAAACTACTTCGACGTCACGACCAGGTACAGCCAGCTCGTCTACAACACGGACATCGTGCTGCGCGCGCCTGAGGGTACCTCCAGATCGAGCATCATCCACGACGCCACACAGCCCACCGAGGCGCCCACATCGAAGGGGGCCTTTAAGGATGCGAACGTGAAGTTCTCGCCGACCGTGAAGATCATCGGCGGGCATATCTACGTGGGCGATGGCCACACCCTCAAGATCGAGGGCGCCAGGAAAGCCAAGGAGACCCTGAAGGTCTCGCCGGCGTCCATCACCGTGGCCTCAGGCGGAGCCCTGGGCATCGAGCCAAGTGTGCATTTCAACGTCGATACGGACATCTTCGTGAGCGGCGACCTCGTCATCGAGCCCGGCGCCAGGGTGAAGGGCAATATCATAGTTCAGAATGGCGGCAAGGTGAGGATGAAGTCCGCGACGTCGACAAGCATAGGCGTCAAGTATGTGGGCGACATATACATCGAGGACGGCGGCGAGCTGACGGTGGGTACGGGCGCGGCCATCACGGCCGCCGGCATCTACGTGAGCGGTGGTGTGAGTGGTAAGACCAGCGGCGGCGCGCTTATCATCGAAGGTGAGCCGGGTGAAACCCGTCCGGCGACGATCACGGGTGACGTGTTCTGCGCCGGCATCCTCGACATCAGAGGCGATTTCAATCTTAACTACTATCCATTGAATCTGGGCGCCAAGAATCCCGGCGACAATCCGGACACGGTGGGAATAGACGAAAGCTATGCATCAACTGGCGCTATCAAATACCCCTATCACGGCATATTCCTCTACCACAGCCCCGTATTCGGCACGGGCAAGCTGAAGATAGATAAAGGCACCCAGATAAAGGGCAATTCCGGCAGAATACACGCCTTCGCGGGCTACATGGACATAACGTATGATCCCAGTGATAAGGGTAAGATATTCTGCGATGACCGCGATGAAAGCAACGCCTGTAAGCATTGGAATACCAAGCTATTGGTGTGGCAGAAGCAAGGAGATATACACAGTGAATAATCAGTTCCCGGCCTCCACCCGCCGCGACGGCTTCACGCTCGTCGAACTCATCGTGACCCTACTCATCGTAGGCACGGTCATCGGTATGTCCGTCACCTTCCTGACGACGGGCTCCAACTTCCTGACCCGCACGGAGACGAACGCCGCCGACAAGGCCCTCGCCGAGAGGTCGGTCGACTTCATCAGGGACAGGCTCCTCTACGCGAGCCAGATAGAGGTAGTAAAGTCCACCACACTCCCGGCCATCAGGAAGGATCAGGAGGTGATATTCATCGGCGACGTCTCAGGCGGTGCCATAGAGCTCACTCACACGGGCCGCCTCTACTACCAGCGCCATGACACCACCTCACCCATGGCCCTCGGCTCGGGTGTGTACAAGGGCAACGCCCTCGCGCTCTCGTACAAAGCCACGGTCGGGCCCGGTAAAGGCTCATCGGCGAAGTCCGCTTCCTTCGATGTAGAGACCAGGGTCGTCAGGGACGGCAAGCAGACCCAGGCCGCGAGGCAGACCTTCGATCTGCCCAACATCGATCCGTACGGCGAGCCCACGGAGTCCATGGAGGACGCCATCGCCTCATGGGGCAAAGACGGCCCAGGCGAGACATTCTATCTGATCATCACCCCGTCCACGGACGGCTATGTGCAGGACGGCCTCGTCATGCATCTCGACGCGATCGAGAACTCGACCAAGGGCGTCGGCGCGAGCCACAACCCCGACACAAGTATCTGGAGCGACCTCTCCGGCCACGGCAATGACGTGCGCCTGATGACTACCGACGCCGGCTTCAAGCTTGATCCCAAACCTTCGGATCGCGTCCGCTCACGCTCCATCTACTTCGATGGAAAGTACGACTACGCGACGACCAGCCCCGCCGCCTTGGATCTGTCGTCCTATAGCGCGGTCACGGTGGAGGTGTGCTTCAAGAACCAAGGCACAGATAAGATTGGATTTCTCTTTGAGTATTCCGAAAACTGGAACCAATATAATTCAGGTTTTGGGGTTCTTTTGAACTCAACGGGTGGAGCCGTCTATGTCGCGAGAGGCACTATACACACAAATTTAGAAAATCCCGATCGCACGAGCAATAGCGCCGTGAATTATAGTTATGGCAATCAGGATCACTCATTCACCACCCATACGAACTATTTCAACGTATCAAGTGGTGGTGTTGCGTCGCGTCTTATTTGGATAGACGGAGCGCGCGTGGGCTTTATTCTGAATGGAACTACAAGTACCTCAACTACAACTCCAAACGCATTTGGTACCGCTGCCGGTTCATTTGTAGCACAGCCGTTCTATCTAGCAAATAGAAGCGGATTTATTGAGCACGGCTATTATAATACTTCTGATCAGAAGTATTATAATACTGCGTTCAACGGCGAGATAGCCTCCGTGCGCATCTATGGCCGCAAGCTCACAGACGACGAGATCAGGCAGAACGCCGAGATGGATCGCCGCCGCTTCGGCGACTAGCCGGGGCATACCGTCACTTCGTTTAGTCGATACCTATTCCCCTCTCCAGAGGGGAATTTTCATGTAGGAGATACATTCGTATATGATTCGTATACGCGTTTACGCCAGGGCGCGCAGTCGCTCCGCTACCGCGCGCAGGAAGGCCTCCGTCCCCACCTGCCTCTTGCTGTCCGCACGCGATAGCGCGTAGAGGTCGCCGGTCATGATGCCGTCCTCTATGGTCCTGACGCACGCGGCCTCGAGTAGCGCGCCAAAGCCCGCCAGTCGCTCCAGGCCGTCGAGCTCGCCGCGTTTTCTGAGGGCGCCGGCCCATGCGTAGATGGTCGCGACGGAGTTTGTGGATGTGGGCTCGCCGTTCATGTGTTTGGTGTAGTGTTTCTGGACGGTGCCGTGCGCGGCCTCGTACTCGTACACGCCGTCCGGGCTGACGAGTACGGAGGACATCATGGCGAGGCTGCCGTAGGCCGTCGCGACCATGTCGCTCATGACGTCGCCGTCGTAGTTCTTGCAGGCCCAGATGAAGCCGCCCTCCGAGCGTATGACGCGCGCTACGATGTCGTCGATGAGGGTATAGAAGTATTCGATGCCCAGCTCCGCAAACTTCTCCGCGTACTCAGCGTCCCATATCTCCCGGAATATGTCGCGGAACTTGCGGTCATAGGTCTTGGATATGGTATCTTTCGCGCCGAACCAGAGGTCCTGGCGCGTGTCCACGGCGTAAGCCATGCACGAGCGTGCAAAGGCGGCGATGCTGTCATCGGTGTTGTGCACGCCCTGCACGATGCCGGCTGTGCCGTCAAAGCTGTGGATGGGGGCGCGCGACTCGGCGCCGTCCTTTGTCCTCACGACGATCTCGGCCGTCGATCCCTCCGGCGCGATGGTCTCGGTGTTCCTGTATATGTCACCGTAGGCGTGGCGGGCGATGGTGATGGGCTTTCGCCATGTCGGGATGTAGGGGACTATGCCCTTTGCGAGGATGGGCGCGCGGAAGACCGTGCCGCCTATGATGGCGCGTATCGTGCCGTTGGGGCTACGGTACATCTCCGAGAGCCCGTATTCCTCGCGTCGTTCTTCGTTCGGCGTGATGGTCGCACACTTGACGCCGACGCCGAGCTTCCTGACCGCTTCGGCGGCCTCTGTAGTGACGGCGTCCCTCGTGCGCTCGCGTTCCGGCAGGCCGAGGTCGTAATACTCGGTGCGCAGCTCCACGAACGGCTCCACGAGCAGCTCCTTGACCTTGGTCCATATGACCCTCGTCATCTCGTCGCCGTCCATCTCCACGAGCGGCGTTTGCATCCTTATCCTGTCAGTCATTCTATTTATTTCCTCTCATGTCACGGCCACCTGTTTTCTTTAACCGGCTGCCCAATATTATACACCACATATTAAGGCGAAGTTAAGGCTTTGGGTGTACAATAATGATATGAAAGTATTGCTCGTGGAAGACGAACGCTATCTGGCCGAGGCTGTGACGCGTATCCTCGAAAAGAACCATTTCGATACGGACCTCGC
This sequence comes from Eubacteriales Family XIII. Incertae Sedis bacterium, assembly GCA_031277015.1. Classification (GTDB taxonomy): domain Bacteria; phylum Bacillota; class Clostridia; order Peptostreptococcales; family Anaerovoracaceae; genus JAIRPC01. The sequence goes on from JAISLZ010000016.1 coordinate 13,149, forward strand.
CATTGACGGCGAGGAGGGCTTCATCGCGGCTCGGAGCGGTATCTACGACATCATACTGCTCGACATCATGTTGCCGCGCAGGGACGGGCTGGCCGTGCTGAGGGAGCTGCGCGCGGAAGGCGTCGCTACGCCCGTCATCATGTTGACGGCGCTCGGGGAGACGGACGATCTCGTGAAGGGCCTCGATTGCGGTGCGGACGATTATCTGCCCAAGCCGTTCCGGACGGAGGAGCTGATGGCGCGTATGCGCGCCGTGCTTCGGCGTCGGGGGGAGCTGCTCACGGACGGTGTGCTGTCGTTCGGGGACATAGAGTACGATCCGAACACTCTCATTCTCTCGCGTGGGGCGAGGTCGTTCAATCTCACGAAGAAGGAGGGCAACCTGCTCGAATACCTGATGATGAACCGGGGGCAGGCGCTCTCGCCGGACGCGATCATCGAGAAGGTGTGGGGCTGGGACAGTGAGGCCGAGGACAATCACGTCCAGGTCTACATCTCGTTCCTTCGCAAGAAGCTCGCGGGCCTCGGGGCGGATAGCTATATCAAGACTATACGCGGCGTCGGATACGTGCTGGTGGATGGCCATGCTCAAGAGACTGAGGAATAAGCTCCTTCTGTTCAACATGATATCGCTGGGGGTAGTCGTCATCGCGTCCTTTGCGGTGATATTCTTCATCCAATATTCGCATATGCGGGGTGTGGACGAGGAGAGGATCGCGGCCATCCCTACGGACGTGATCACGAACGCCCTGCTCGCGGAGCGCGTGGATGTGCCGGGTGCCGGCGGCTCCGAGGGAGTCCGGGGCTCCGGGAGCGGTAAGCCCTTCATAGATAGCGAGGGTCCGAACCTGCCCATCGACTATTCCAAGTTCTTCGTGATAAACGTGTCCCAGGACGGCATGCTGTCGATATTCTCCAGGATCGAGATGAAGGAGAAGGAATATTTCAAAGCCGCCAATGAGGTGGCGAAGAATGGCGGCATACCCATGGGTGAGATCAAGCTCGCCGGCTCGCGTTGGCTCTATTCCTACATTGTGGACGACAAGGTCGCGGCCAGCGGGGTGTCCGTGACGGGGGAGCCGTTTGCCGTGGGTGCGAGCATGGTCTTCCTGAACATCGACGACACGGACAGGGCTATGGCGCGTCTTTTGGTCAGCATGGTGATCATAGGCGGCTGCGTGATAGCGGGCCTCTTTCTCATCTCCCTAGTATTCAGCGCGAGGGCCCTGAGGCCAGCGGAGGAGAGCCTCGTCAGACAAAAGCAGTTCGTCGCGGACGCGTCGCACGAGCTGAAGACGCCTCTGGCCATCATAGACGCAAACGCCGAGGCCGCGCTCGCGGGGGATATATCTTCAGGCGCGAGGATGTGGCTGGAGCGCATAGGCGAGGAATCCGGGCGCATGCGCTCCCTCATCGACGAGCTGCTGTTCCTCGCGCGCTCGGACGACACGACCGGCGCAGCCATGGAGAAGCTGCCCGTCGATCTTTCAAAGGAGGCGGAGAGCGAGATCGGCCGCATAGAGGCTGTGCTGTTCGAGAAGGGTATAGAGCTCGAGTTCAAATCGCCGGCGGGCGGCGTCACTGTGAACGCTGATCCGGCGCGCGTCAGGCAGATACTGCTCATCTTGCTGGACAACGCGATGAAGTATACGGACGAGGGCGGCAAGGTCACGGTGGAGACGGGCCGCGCAAAGAAGTACGGGTATGTGAGGGTGACGAACACGGGCGCGGGGATACCCCCTGACGACCTGCCTCGCGTCTTCGACCGCTTCTATCGCGCTGAGAAGTCGAGGAACTCCGGGAGCGGCGGCTACGGCCTCGGCCTGTCCATAGCGCGGGCGATAGCGGAACGCTCAGGAGGCACCGTCACGGCATCCTCGTCGGGCGGCCTGACCACATTCACTCTCGAGCTTCCTCACATTTTATAAAAATTCTTAAAATCATTTATTAATTACGAAAAGTTTTTCGCACTTATTCCCCGTATCGGTTGTTTTCTTCAGCGCGATTTGGTATGATGAACATGAATCGAATACCAAATTCGCAATTTTCAGAAAAATCAATCAAGTCAAAGAGATTGAGGTAGCTATATTCATATGATAAGAAGAATATTTGTCGAGAAAAAGAGGGGTTTTGATGTAGAAGCGCGGGGCCTCATGAAGGAATTGCGCGAGAGTCTTGATCTCAGGAGCATTCGTTCGGTCAGGATATTCAATAGATACGATGTGGAAGGCGTCAGCGATGAGACGTTTGACAGGGCTGTCCGGTCCATATTCTCAGAGCCGGTACTCGATCTCGTCTATGGGGAGGACATGGATTTCCCTGAGGGCGCGTTCAGTTTTGGCGTCGAGTATCTGCCGGGACAGTACGACCAGCGGGCGGACGCGGCGACACAGTGCATCAGACTGATAGACGCGGAGGCAGGTCCGGTGGTGCGCTACGCAAAGTTCATCTCCGTAGACGGTGAGCTCTCCATGCCAGACAGGGAGGAGATAGAGAAATACTGCATCAATCCGGTCGACAGCCGCGAGGCTTCCTTCGAAAAGCCCCATGCGCTCACGGCGGAGTCCCCGGCGCCCCCTCCCATAGCAACGGTGGCGGGTTTCCGCCAAATGAACGAGAAAGCGCTGAGGGAGATGCAGGAGGATATGGGGCTTGCCATGCGGTATGCCGACCTCAAGCTGGCGCAGGGCCATTTCCGTCAGACCGAGCGCCGCGACCCGACCATCACGGAGATCAAGGTGATCGATACCTACTGGTCGGACCACTGCCGCCACAGCACGTTTCTCACGGAGCTCAGCAATATCAAATTTGATGAGGGCCCGTACGCGGGGCTCGTAAGGTCGACCTTCGACGAGTACATGAAGATAAGGAAGAAGCTATACCGTGACGATGCGAGCAGGCCGATATGCCTCATGGACATAGCCACTATAGGGGCAAAGTATCTGAGGAAGAAGGGGCTGCTGAAGGACCTAGACGAGTCCGACGAGATCAACGCGTGCAGCATCAAGGTCAAAGCGCGCGTATGGGATTGCTCCGGTCATAGAGGCAGGAAGAACGAGCGTGACGAGGATTGGCTCGTCATGTTCAAGAACGAGACGCACAACCATCCGACGGAGATCGAGCCGTTCGGCGGCGCGGCCACCTGTCTCGGCGGTGCGATCAGAGATCCTCTTTCCGGGCGATCGTACGTCTATCAGGCGATGCGCGTGACGGGGAGCGGGGATCCTCGCGTCCCCCTGAGGGACACGCTCCCGGGCAAGCTGCCGCAGTATCAGATCACGCGCGGTGCTTTCAGAGGGTACAGTTCGTACGGCAATCAGATAGGGCTGGCTACGGGATTTGTCGACGAGATATACGACGAGGGATATGTGGCGAAGCGCATGGAGATAGGCGCGGTCATCGGGGCGGCGCCGGCCTCGCACGTGCGTCGGTCCAGGCCCGTGCCGGGAGACGTCATACTCATAGTCGGCGGCAGGACGGGGCGCGACGGTATCGGCGGCGCGACGGGCTCCTCCAAGAAGCATACGAACGAATCGCTCACCACGGCGGGCGCGGAGGTACAGAAGGGCAATCCTCTCATCGAACGGGATATACAGCGTCTGTTCCGGCGGGGTGAGGTCGCGAGGCTCATCAAGAGGTGCAACGACTTCGGAGCTGGCGGCGTATCCGTCGCCATAGGCGAGCTGGCGGATAGCGTCGACGTTGACCTGGACAGCATCCCTAAGAAGTACGAAGGGCTGGACGGTACGGAGCTCGCCATATCTGAATCGCAGGAGCGCATGGCCGTCGTGGTCGCGGCTTCCGACGAGGAAACATTTACACGGTACGCCCTGGAGGAGAATGTGGAGGTGACGCGGGCGGCGAAGGTCACGGACATCGGGCGCTTCCGCATGATGTGGCACGGCGATACCATCCTCGACTTGCCACGCACGTTCATCGACACGAACGGTTCCCGTTCTGTACGTGATGTCCATGTGAAGGACCGTGAGCTTCCTACCGCCGCGCCCTCGCTCGCGGCGGGCCGGCTTCCGGTAGCGGGAGCCGGTGCGGACGTTGGCTCCCGTACTGGTATCGTCGTGGACGAAGAATTGTTGCTTTCCGTCGTCGACGATCTCGCCGTATGCGGTAAGCGTGGACTCATCGAAGGGTTTGATTCCACGATAGGCAGGGGCAGCGTCCTCATGCCCCTCGGTGGCAGGGCGCAGCGTACGCCAGCCCTGGGCATGGCGGCCAAGCTGCCTGTTTCGTCTGGAGATACCGATACGGTGACGCTCATGGCCTACGGTTTTGACCCTAAGCTATCGGGCTTTGCGCCTTACCACGGGGCCATTGCCGCGGTCGTCGATTCGGCTGCAAAGATCGTCGCGATGGGCGGCGACCTTGACGGAATAAGGCTTACATTTCAGGAATACTACAAAAAGCTCGGTAAGGTCCCGTCCCGGTGGGCGGCCCCGTTCTCCGCGCTTCTCGGGGCGCTACGTGCCCAGCTTGACCTCGGGATTCCGTCGATAGGGGGCAAGGACAGCATGTCCGGGACATTCAACCATCTGGATGTGCCCCCCACTCTCGTCAGCTTCGCGGTCGCTGTCACGGACGCGGGACGGGTGCTGTCGCCCGAGTTCAAGGTCCCCGGAAGCGATCTCGTTCTCATACCCGCGCGGGTGGGGGCGGACGGAGTCATAGACCTGAAAGCTTTCAAGGCAAACGCGCAAAGGGTGGGTGAGCTCACCGGCAAGGGCAAGATACTCTCGGCGCAGACCTTAGGGCCGGGTGGCGTATGGGCGGCGGTGGCCAAGATGTCCCTCGGCAACCGCGTCGGCGCCTCGATCGCCGGACTGGGCGCGGACGGGCTTTTTGCCGCTTCGTACGGCAGCCTATTGCTGGAGATTGACGCTTCGGCCAGGCTCTCACATCTGTTCGGCACCGGAGATGACTTCCACAAGGTTATCGGCAAGACCACGGACGACGGCCTGGTCTCGGTGGCGCTCTCCGGCGGTGAGGGTGAAGTCTCCATCTCCATAGACGAGATAGAGCGCAGGTGGGATAGCTCTCTCGATCGGGTATTTCCGAGTGCCGCGCCGCGTCAGGACGCTGGCGCTATAGGCGTGGCGGACAGCGAAGTCAAGCCCCTGTCCTACACGGCTAAAGGCGTCGCCCGCGGAGGGCGCGGCATCGCAAAACCCCGCGTGTTCATCCCTGTGTTCCCGGGTACGAACTGCGAGGCAGATACCGCGGCGGAGTTCGCTCGGGCCGGGGCAAAGCCGTTGCTCGTAAATCTCGTAAACATTACCCCGCGGACATTTGAGGAGTCGGTAAGGCGCATGGCCGAGGCGATCAAGACGAGCCAGATCATCATGATCCCGGGAGGGTTCTCGTCGGGAGACGAGCCGGAAGGCTCTGCCAAGTTCATCATGGCGGTGCTCCGCAACCCGTATGTGGCGGAGGCTGTAACGGGCCTGCTGGAACGACGCGACGGGCTCATTCTCGGCATCTGCAACGGGTTTCAGGCCCTCATCAAGCTCGGCCTCGTGCCTTACGGTAAGATATGCGAGCCTACAGATGACGCGCCCACGCTCACATACAACACGATAGGGCGCCATGTTTCAAAGCTCGTGCGCACACGCGTATGCTCCACGCTTTCGCCATGGCTCGCGGGATCGGAGATAGGCGACGTCTACACGATGCCGGTGTCGCACTCGGAGGGGCGTTTCGTCGCCACGGACAAGGCGCTGACCTCGCTGATAAAGAAAGGTCAGATAGCGACGCAATACGCCGACGAGAGCGGAAAGCCGTCGATGGACATAGACGTCAACCCGAACGGCAGCAGGTTCGCGGTCGAGGGGATCACGTCGCGGGACGGCCGCGTCTTTGGCAAGATGGGCCATGTGGAACGCGTCGGGCCGGGCTTGTACAAAAACGTGCCCGGCAACTACGAAAACGGGATATTTAGAAATGGAGTGAATTACTTTAAATGAAGGTAGGAATAATCATGGGTAGCCTGAGCGACTACCCCACCGTCGAACGCGCCGAGAAGATACTCGCGGGCTTCGGCGTCGACTACGAAACGCGCATCATATCCGCGCACCGCACACCTTCGGTAGCCGAGGAGTTTGCGAGCGGGGCAGAGTCTGATGGGATCGAGGTCATCATCGCCGCGGCGGGCAAGGCGGCCCATCTCGCTGGAGTCATCGCCTCGTACACGCCGTTGCCGGTCATCGGGCTGCCCGTAAAGTCGTCCACGCTAGACGGGCTTGACTCGCTCCTGTCCGTCGTGCAGATGCCTAATGGGGTGCCCGTCGCTACGGTAGCGATAGGCGGGGCGGAGAACGCGGCCCTGCTCGCCGTGCAGATACTGTCCGTGAAATACGCGGAGCTGCGCAGCGCGATGAAGGTATACAAGGAGAGTATGGAGCGCGAGGTGATGAAGGTCGACTCGGAGTTCCGGCGGGCTGGAGGAAGCTAATATGGAGAAAAGAAAACAGCTTTACGAGGGCAAGGCGAAAAAGGTATACGCGACGGACGACCCGGGTCTTTACATCGTCTGGTACAAGGATGACGCGACGGCGTTCGACGGACAGAAGCGGGGCACGATAGCGGACAAGGGCGTCGTGAACAACACTATGTCAAACATATTGTTCGCGCTCATGGAGGAAAGGGGTGTGCCGACGCATTTCGTGGAGCAGTTGAGCGATCGCGAGACGCTCGTGAAGGCGGTCACGATACTGCCGCTTGAGGTCATCGTGCGCAACGTGGCGGCGGGGCATTTCTCGCAGCGCTACGGGGTGGAGGAAGGCACGCCGCTGCGCCGCCCCGCGCTCGAGTTCTCTTACAAGCGCGACGATCTCGGCGACCCGCTGATGAACGATGACCACGCGCTGGCCCTCGGCCTCGCGACGGAGGAGGAGATCGCCCAGGTCAAGGAATACGCGATGAAGGTCAACGAGGTTATGCAGGAGTTCTTCCTGGACAAGGGCCTGAAGCTGATAGACTTCAAGATAGAGTTCGGCAAGCTGGCGGACGGGACCGTCGTGCTGGCGGACGAGATATCACCTGACACGTGCCGACTCTGGGACGTGAAGACGAACGAGAAGATGGACAAGGACCGCTTCCGCCGCGACCTCGGAGACGTCGAGGAGACGTATCGCGAGGTGCTGGAGAGGGTGCAGGGCAAGATATAATGTAGCAAGAGAACTACGTAAGATGTGGCAAGGAGAAGGCAAGCCTGACGTGATGGTGAAAAGAATCAAGACTAAGACTACATATAAAGATGCTGGGGTAGACACTGTCGAAGCCGCCCGCGCCGTCTCCCTCATGAAGGACAGCGTGCGCCGGACGTTCGGGCCCGAGGTCCTGACCGGGCTGGGCTCTTTTGGGAGCCTGTTCCAGCCGGACCTTACGGGGATACGGACGCCCGTGCTCGTGGCCGGGACGGACGGCGTAGGCACAAAGCTCAAGGTCGCGATGCTCATGGACAAGCACGACACGATAGGCATAGACCTCGTGGCGATGTGTGCAAACGACGTGCTGTGTCAAGGGGCAAAGCCGCTGTTCTTCCTCGACTACATAGCCACGGGGCATGTGAAGGCCGAGAAGGTCGCGGACATCGTGCGCGGTGTCGCGGACGGCTGCGGGCTCGCGGGTTGCGCTCTAGTCGGTGGCGAAACGGCAGAGATGCCGGGGTTCTACGCACCGGACGACTACGACCTGGCCGGGTTCTGCGTCGGTATCGTGGACAGGGACAAGGTGGTGGACGGAAGCCGCGTGGGGGAAGGCGACCTGCTCATCGGCGTCCCGTCGAGCGGGCTTCATTCCAACGGGTATTCGCTCGTGCGCAAAGTGCTGTTCGAAAAATTCGGGTTCGGCGTAGGCGACAGAGCGGAGAGCCTTGGCATCGGAGGCGCGGCGGGGGCGAAGCCTGCGGAGGCGCATTGCGAAGGGCCATCTTCTGCCACGGGCGTGACGCTGGGCGATATCCTGCTCGAGCCGACGCGCATATATGCGGCTCAGGCCGCCGCCGTGCTTGAGAGGCTGACGCCCCACGCGATAGTCCACATCACGGGCGGGGGTTTCTTCGAGAACATACCGAGGGTGCTGCCTGATGGGCTCGGCGCGCGCGTGAATATCGGTACGTGGGACATCCCCCCGGTTTTCAGTTTCATTCAGGAGAAGGCGGGCATCAATGACGAGGAGATATTCTCGACACTCAATATGGGCATCGGCCTGATCTTCGTCGTGCCTGTTTCGGATCGGGCGGCGACGCTCGCGGCGCTCGAAGCGGCGGGCGAGGCCGGCGCGGGCGTGATCGGCAAGGTGGTGCGCGGCGACGGCGTGACCCTCGTGCCGCCGCGCAGGGATCGTCTGACGGACGGCGTTGGAGAGGTCGTCTTTGAAGGCATCATCGCGGGGCTGTCCGGGCTGTGAGCGAAATTCCCATGAAGCAAGGTTTGCATAATAATGCAACCGCCGGCGATATCAACATCAGCGTGCTCGTGTCAGGCGGCGGCAGCAACCTCCAGTCGATCATTGACGGCATAGCGGACGGACGCATACGCGGCGCCCGCGTCTCCCTCGTCATATCCAGCAAGGAAGGCGCCTACGCGCTCAAGCGCGCGGAGCGTGTCGGGGCATCGACGGCGGTCGTTAGCCGAGATGAATACCCAGATGCGGATGCGCGGGCTTCGCGCCTTGCAGAACTGCTCTCCGGCGCGGAGACGGACATGGTCGTGCTCGCGGGCTACATGCATGTCGTACCGCCAGGGGTCGTATCTGCGTATTCCGGGCGCATCATCAACATCCATCCGTCTCTCATCCCTAAGCACTGCGGCATGGGTTACTACGGCCGGCGCGTGCACGAATCCGTACTCGCGGCGGGCGACAGCGAAAGCGGCGCGACCGTCCACTACGTGGACGAAGGCGTGGACACAGGCGCGATCATCGTCCAGGAACGGGTGCCCGTAGAGCCGGGCGACACGCCCGATACACTCGCGGCTCGCGTGCTTGATACGGAACATGTTATCATAGTAAAGGCGGTCGCGATGGTCGCGGACGCCCTGCGCGAGCGCTGACGCAGCGCCGTGTACATAGACGTACACTAGCTAGGAAGCGCGAAGCGTAACAACGCCTATCGGAAAAAAGACACGCATAGGATGTGAGGGCGCTTTGCGCCCCAGCTGCAAAGGAGTATTGAATGGCGAAAAAAAGAGCACTAATCAGCGTATCCGACAAAACCGGCCTAATAGAGTTCGCCAAGGGGTTGACCCAACTCGGCTGGGAGATCGTCTCGACCGGAGGCACCCACAAGGCTATAGAGGAGGCGGGGCTGCCCGTCACGGGCATATCGGACGTCACGGGTTTTCCGGAATGCCTGGACGGACGCGTCAAGACGCTGCATCCTGCGGTGCACGGCGGCATACTCGCCATGAGGGACAAGCCCGAGCATATGAAGCAGATCGAGGACTTGGGCATAGACACGATCGATATGGTTGTGATCAACCTCTATCCGTTCAAGGCCACGATCACGAAGCCTGGGACGACACTTCCCGAGGCCATCGAAAACATCGACATAGGTGGGCCGACGATGCTGCGCTCGGCGGCGAAGAACCATCGGGACGTCGCGGTCGTCTGCGACCCGGACGACTACGGTCAGATACTGGACAAACTGAAGGAGACGGGCGATATAGGCTATGAGGCCAAGTACAGGCTCGCGCTGAAGGTATTCGAGCATACGGCGTCATACGACGCGATGATTGCGGAATATCTGCGCTCGGAGAAAGGCATCCCGCTGCCGGACAACCCGACATTCACATACGAGAAAGTCCAGACGCTTCGTTACGGGGAGAACCCGCAGCAGCAAGCTTCTTATTATAAGGAAGTGAGGCCGCGCGCCGGGGCGCTCGTGAACGCCGTGAAGCTGAACGGCAAGGAGCTTTCGTTCAACAACATAGGTGACACGAACGGCGCGCTTGCGGCCCTGCGCGAGTTTGTCGAGCCGACTGTCGTTGCGGTCAAGCACGCGAACCCGTGCGGCGTGGGTAGCGCGGACGACATCTTTCACGCCTACAGGAAGGCTTACGAGGCTGACCCCGTCTCAATATTCGGAGGCATCATAGCCGCCAACCGCATCGTTGACGAGGATACGGCGCGTGAGCTCATCGAGGTGAACAAGGTATTCGCGGAGATAGTCATAGCGCCCGGCTACACGGACGGCGCGATAAGTGTGCTGAAACAGAAGGCCGATCTGCGCGTGCTCGAGCTGCCGGAGATGGAGAAGCCCGCACCCGCGGGGGAGCTCGACATCAAGAAGACGGACGGCGGCCTGCTTATCCAGGACGCGGACACGACGCTCTACGACAGGTCGAAGCTGAAAGTCGTGACGGACAAACAGCCCACGGAGAAGGAGCTTGAGGACATGGAGTTCGCGATGAAGGTCGTGAAGCATGTCAAATCGAACGCTATAGTCATCGCCTATGACAAAATGACACTCGGCATAGGCCCCGGCCAGACGAACAGGATTAGCTCCGTGGAGATAGCCATCCGTGGCGCTGGCGCAGATGCGGAGAGCCGGGATATCAGCGGTTCCGTACTCGCCTCTGACGCTTTTTTCCCGTTCGACGACTGCGTGACGGCGGCGGGCGAGGCCGGCGTCAAGGCGATCATCCAGCCCGGCGGCTCGATAAGGGACGCGGACTCGATCAGGCGGGCGAACGAGCTGGGAATTGCGATGGTGTTTACGGGCGAGCGCCACTTTCGCCATTAAATTATTTTAGAATGGAGGCAATTTGTGAACGACAATATTGAGAAGAAGATCGATACGATCAAGACGTTGCTCATCGGGCTCATCATCACGACGGCGGCTACGGTGGGGCTTGTGGCCTTTATCATGGTCCAATGGATGCCCGTAGCTAAATACTACAACGATGGGATAAAAGAAGAAGCCGCGTATGAAGCGGAATACGGCGAAGAAAATCCTTACATCGATGAAGGGATGTCTGAGGAAGATTTGCTCGTCGACGAAAACGGTGAGCCTATCGTCGACGAGGATGTCACTGTCACTGACGAGAACGGCGATATCGTAGAGGGAGACTCCGCGGAGACCAGCGAGGCGGGTGATGCCGAAGAACCCCAATCCGGGGATGCCGCGCAGTGACGGGCGACTGACGCGGGGAAGGATATCTATGAAAGTCTTGATCGTTGGAGGCGGCGGCCGCGAGCACGCAATCGCGTGGAAACTGTCGCAGAGCCCGAGGGTGCCCGAGCTCGTCTGCGCGCCCGGCAACGCCGGCATAGCCGAGGTCGCCCGCCTGGTGGACGCGGATGCGGAGGACGTGGATGCGATGGTCAGGGTGACCAAAGGCGAATCCCCGGACCTCGTGGTGATAGGGCCGGAGGTCCCTCTCGCGAAGGGGCTGACTGACGAGATTGAATCCCTCGGCATACCTGTCTTCGGTCCTAACAGGCAGTGTGCGCAGCTCGAAGCGAGCAAATCCTTCACGAAGGCCTTCCTCGCCCGCCACGGCATACCTACCGCTGCGTACAGGGAGTATACGGATATAGACGCCCTGAAGTCCGACATAGGCATATTCGGCTACCCTATGGTCCTGAAGGCAAACGGCCTCGCCGCGGGCAAGGGCGTCGTGCTCGCGAAGGACGCGGCAGAGGCGGAGCGCGCTATCGAGGACATGATGGGTGCCAAGGTGTTCGGCGCCGCAGGCGACGTCGTCGTGGTCGAGGAATGTCTGCGCGGGGTGGAGGCTTCCGTCCTCTGTTTCGTCGACGGCAGCGCCATCGTACCCATGGAGTCCGCGCAGGACTACAAACGCATAGGCGACCGCGACGAAGGCCCGAACACGGGCGGCATGGGGACCTACTCCCCGAGCCTCGTGTTCACCGCAGAGCTCGAGGCGCAGATCAAAGAGCGCATACTTGACCCCACGTTCAATGGTTTCAAAGAGGACGGCCTGGACTTCAGGGGCGTACTGTTCATCGGGCTCATGATAACGGACGAAGGCCCGAAGGTCATCGAGTTCAACAACAGGTTCGGCGACCCGGAAACGCAGTCGGTACTGCGTCGGCTCGACACCGACCTGCTCGACATATTCGTCGCGGCCACGGAGGACAGGCTTGCCGGGCAGGAGATCAGATGGTCGGACAAGCGCGCCGTCTGCGTCGTCATGGCATCCGGCGGCTATCCCGGCGCCTACGAGAAGGGCAAGGCGATAACGGGGCTGTCAGACCTTGACGACGGCGCCATATGCTTTCACGCGGGGACGAAGTTCGGCCCTGGCGGGGAGATACTGACAAGCGGCGGCCGCGTGCTCGGCGTCACCGCCCTTGGCGCGACCCACGAGGAAGCCCGCGCGGCAGCCTACCGTAATGTCGCCAAAATCCATTTCGACGGCGAATACCACCGCACCGACATCGGCGTAGTGTATCGGTGACTTCGTTCCAAAATTGTTTGTCATGGGCATTACCGACAGGATATAATCTACATATGAAATTGAGTGAATTGCTTGAGGGTACGGGGTACGGGCTTGTCCGCGGCAGCGGGGACGCCGAGGTTCTCGGCGTCGCCATAGACAGCCGGCTGGTGAAGCCGGGCGATCTTTTCGTCGCCACGGCCGGGCGCGAGTCCGACGGCCACGACTATGTTGCGGCGGCCGCAGAGAACGGCGCGGCGGCGGCGCTCGTCATGGACGGCCGGGCCGGTGGCTTTCGCACGCAGGACGCCGCGCCGCATACCGTCGCATCCGTGCCGGACACGAGGGCGGCGCTCTCCGGCATCGTGAACAGGTTCCACGGGGAGCCGAGCCGGGGGTTCACGCTCATAGGCGTCACTGGCACGAACGGCAAGACGTCGGTAGCCACTATGATAGACCACGTGCTCAGGCGGGCTGGCCGGAAGACGGGCCTGCTCGGCACGATAGGCAACTACTGCATGGGCGAGCCCATGAACGTAAGGCGCACGACGCCGACGAACCCCGACTGTGTAGAGCTCGGCGAGATCATGGCGCGGATGGCGGCCGCGGGCATCGACGCGCTGACCATGGAGGTGACGTCGATGGGCCTGAAGACGGGGCGTGTGAGTGCCTGCGATTTCGACGTGGCCGTGTTCACGAACCTCTCTCCCGAGCACCTCGACGACCATGGCACGATGGAGGACTACAAGGCGTCGAAGCTCCTGCTATTTGACATCGCGAAGATCGCCGTCATATGTGCGGACGACCCAGCGGCCGCCGAGTTCGCCGCCCGCGCGTCCGGCCCTGTCATATGGTACGGCGTCAAAAACAGGGACAGAGACGGCCTGTACGCGGAGAACATCGAATATTCACCCGGCGGCGTCGGGTTCGACATAGTGTATGGTGGCATCGGAGATTTTCGGGAAGGGCGCGCGCGCGTGGAGCTCGGAACGCCCGCCGCGTTCGCAGTCTACAACGCTCTCGCTGCCGCCGCGGCGTGCGCGGCCGTCGGGACGCCGCCTGAGACAGCAGCGGCCGCCCTGAACGAGCGGATTGGGATAGCGGGAAGGTACGAGGTCTTGACGTCGGACGACGGGGTAGCTGCCATTGTGGACTATGCGCATACGGCGGGGGCGCTCGAGAACCTTCTTGAGGCGGTCAGGTCGAACCCGTCTTATAGTCGCCTTATCTCCGTGTTCGGCTGCGGTGGTGATCGCGACCCGGGCAAGAGGGCGCCGATGGGGGAGATATCGGGCAGGCTCGCGGACCACACCATCATAACGTCGGACAACCCGAGGACGGAGGACCCGCTTGCGATAATAGAGCAGGTGGAAGAAGGCGCGTCGGCGTCGGGCGGCTCGTACGAAACAGAGCCCGACAGGGCGAAGGCCATCGAAAAGGCCATTATAGGGGCGGCGTCCGGAGATGTCGTCGTAATAGCGGGCAAGGGCCACGAGGACTACCAGATCATCGGCAAGGAAAAGATACATCTCGACGACAGGGAAGTCGCGGCGGGCGCGCTAGCCGAACGCGGAGCGCGCGCGCGGAGCTAAGATATATTGTCATAGTAGGAGGGTGTTGTGAGATGAGGCAGACAAATAGTTATCGAAACAAACGCAAGCTGATCCACAAGGTCATCGCTCTAGTGGTGTGTGCTTCACTTGTCGCCGCGGCGGTGTTCATAAGCGTCGTCGCTACTACGTCCACCAGTTTTGCCGTTCCCACTGATGAACCGGATTCGGAACTCATGGATGTGACGGGTGAAACAGATGACGAAGCCAATGCGGATGATGGTGACAATAGTGACAATAGTGACAATGGTGATGATGGCGAGCCATCGGAGCCTGTGTCCATCGAGATCACCAAATACCAGAGAGATATGAAAGTCGGCGATGAGTCCACGATCAGCTATAAGGTCAGAAATGCCGGTGAAGGCGATGAGGTGGCATGGGAGTCGAGCGATGACAGCATTGCCAAGGTTGACTCGAAAGGGACCGTACGCGCCATCGCTGCGGGCAAGGCGGAGATAGCCGCATCCATAGGCGACGCCAGGGCCTCGGTGCTGATCTCAGTCGAAGATCCTGTGATCAACCCTACATCGTTCAAGATATCGATAGATGAGTTGACGGCCGCGGATATGTTGCTTGACGCGTACGAGATGAAGGTAGGCGACGAACTGCATATGAGCGCCAGGATAGAGCCTGTGGACGCGACGATAAACGGGAAGTTCGAATGGCGCGTGAGCGATGATGAAATAGCAACGATAAAGACGACGGGCGAGATCGACGAAGTCGCTGTATTGAAAGCTGAGAAAGACGGCGATGTGACGGTGACTGTCAGGTATGTGGACGAAGGCGGGGATGATAGCGTCAAGCTCGATGATTATAAGCTCAAGATAAGAGTATCGGAAAAAAAATCATTGCTGAGCCCGATGCTCATCGGTATTTTCGCCGCGATAGTCGCCGCGGTCGTCGTCATCATCGTAGTCATCGCACGGAACGGGAAGCGTCGCCGCGCGGAGGAAGAGCGTCGTGAGAGGACAGCTAGAGGTCATCGCGATGAGGCTATGCGTGAAAGGGCTCGGCAAGAGGCGCGCGCAAAACTCATGAGGGAAGGCTACGAGCGTGGATATCGGGACAGCGAAGCGGAGCAGTTTGAGAGGATCACGCGGGTTTATGACGCGCCTGTCGCCCCGCCAGAGCCCTACCGCCCGGAGGATGATGGTGAGCCTGAAAAGCCATTTTCGGAGGATGATATAAGGTAAAGATGTGATCGTCCAGTGGGAGAATATTATGGATGAAACAAAGAATGATAATAAAAAAGGGATAATACAGGAATTTAAAGAGTTTGCGTTCAGGGGCAACGTGCTTGATCTCGCTGTCGCGGTGGTCATAGGCGCGGCGTTTAACGCCATCGTGCAGTCGTTCGTAAACGATCTCATCATGCCTCTGATCGGCGCCATTTTCAGCACAAAGGGGCTCGAAGGGCTCAAGATAGTGATCCACGGCTCTACGGTGTCGTACGGCGCGTTTATCGCCGCGATAGTCAATTTCTTTCTCGTTGCAATCGCTGTCTTTATCCTCATCAAGGGTATCAATAAACTGAGGGCGGTGCAGAAGAAGGAAGAAGAAGCAAAAGCGAAGGAGCTGGAGGATAAGGCGAGCGAGGAAGCTGCCGCTGAGCGCGCAGAGGTGGAGCTGCTTACGGAGATACGTGATCTTCTGAAATCAAATAGATAGGGTGTTGCCTGGGGAGCTTGGAATGGCGGAGACGAACGATCCAAAACTTATCGAAATATGTGGTATGTACGATGATGAGATCACACGATTCTATTCGGGCGAATCTTCACGCGCGTACTCGTTTCTCGGGTGCCGCCATATAGACGCAGCCGGTGCGCGCCTGTTTGCGGTTTGGGCGCCGAACGCGTCCAGGGTTTCCGTCGTCGGCGATTTCAACGGATGGGATGATGGCGCGGAGCCGATGGAACAATACCGCGGTATATGGGTACGCCTTGTTCCGGGGCTAAAGGACGGTGATAACTACAAGTATCGCATTGTGGGCGCTGATGGCGAGGTCTACGACAAAGCTGACCCGTGCGCCTATCACGCCGAGCGCGCCCCCGCCACGGCATCCAAGGTATGGTCCCTGGGTGGTTACATCTGGGGAGATGATGTGTGGATGAAGGGACGGGCGGAGAAGGATATTCTGAAGGAGCCGGTCTCCATCTATGAGTGCCATATAGGTTCGTGGCGCGTGCCGGAGGGTTACGAATATCCGTCGTTCAGGGAGGTGGCCGACGAGCTCGCCGTCTACGCAAAGGGGATGGGCTACACCCACGTTGAGCTCATGCCCGTAAATGAATACCCGTTCGATGGTTCCTGGGGCTATCAGGTCACGGGGTTCTATGCGATAACGTCACGCTTCGGGACGCCGCAGGATTTCATGTACTTAGTGGACACTCTGCATAGGGCAGGGATCGGCGTCATCGTAGACTGGGTTCCGGGCGGCTTCCCCAAGGACGCCCATGGGCTCGCGCGCTTCGATGGCACTTGGCTATACGAGCACAAGAATCCGCTTCGGCGCGAACATCCCCATTGGGGTACGAACAGTTTGAACTACGCGCGCCCGGAGGTGGTGAGTTTCCTCGTGTCGAGCGCGATGCTTCTCATGGACAACTACCATCTCGACGGGATCCGGGTGGATGCGGTCAGTTCGATGCTCTATCTCGATTACGGGCGCTCGGAATACATCCCAAACAAGGACGGCGGCAACATCGACCTCGACGCGGTCGATTTTTTGAAAAAATTCAACAGGGCTATACTTGGTAGCTATCGGGGGACGTTCACTGTCGCGGAGGAATCCACAGCCTTTCCTCTCGTGACGAAACCTCCGGAAGCAGGCGGTCTCGGATTCATGTTCAAATGGAACATGGGGTTCATGAACGACACGCTGGACTACATGAAGACCGATCCTTACTTTCGACACGGCAATCACGACAAGATGACATTCTCGATGCATTACGCGTTCAGTGAGAACTATATACTCGCATATTCACACGACGAGGTAGTACATGGCAAAGCTTCGCTCATCGGCAAGATGGCCGGAGGCTACGACGGCAAATTCGCGTCGCTCCGCACCCTGTTCGCCTGGCTCGTTGCCCATCCAGGCAAGAAACTCATGTTTATGGGGGATGAGTTTGCTCAGTTCTCCGAATGGAATTACAAGAGTGAGCTCGATTGGATGCTTCTCGGTTACGATAAGCATAGTGGTATGAAAAAATGGGTCGCCGCCCTGAACGCCGTATACGCTGGAAGGAAGGCTCTGCACGCGGCGGATGACGGCTGGGAAGGGTTCACGTGGCTCAACGTGGAGGACCGTGAGAACAGCGTATTCGCGTTCCTGCGATCGTATGACCCCGGGCGGAAGGGCAAGGAGGACCTTATCGTGTGCATCTTTAACTTCACGCCTGTAGCGCATAAGTCCTACGATGTCGCACTGCCCGGGGCCGGGACACTGACCCTTCTGCTGGACTCGGGCGATGCGCATTATGGTGGAGGCGAGAGGGAAGCACCCGCGAAAAGGCGCGCTGTGGCGCGCGCGAAGGAGCTGAATGGGCTGCCGTACTCGGCTGCGCTGACCGTCCCGCCGCTCTGCGCAATGTACTACGGTTTCAAACGCAAAAGCGGATGATATATAATATAATCAAAACGAAGTAGGTGAATTTTATTTAATTGATCTTTTTTTATCAAAATATAAAGCCACTGAAGGGAAAGGGGGCGATCAAATGTACAGAAGGAAAAAGACGGTAGCTATGCTGCTCGCCGGCGGACAGGGAAGCCGGCTCGGCGCACTTACTTCAGTGCGTGCAAAGCCAGCCGTTACCTACGGAGGGAAATACCGTATCATTGATTTCCCTCTGTCCAATTGCGCTCATTCCGGCATAGACGCGGTAGGCGTGCTCACGCAGTATCAGCCTCTGGAGTTGAACACGTATATAGGCAACGGCTCCCCGTGGGATCTTGACACGATCACGGGCGGCGCTTTCGTCCTGCCGCCGTACATCAAGGGTAAGTCGGGGAAATGGTACAGCGGCACGGCCGACGCCATCTATCAGAACATGTACTTCATTGAGCAGTTCGCCCCGGAGCTGCTCATCGTTCTTTCAGGCGACCACATATACAAGATGAACTACGACTGGCTCATCCGCGAGCACAAGACCAAGCAGGCCGACGCTACGATAGCCGTCCTGCCCGTCCCGATCGAGGAGGCGTCCCGTTTCGGGATCATGAACACGGACAAGGAGATGCGTGTGCGCAAGTTCGAGGAGAAGCCGGAGCATCCAAAGAGCAACCTGGCTTCGATGGGCGTATACGCGTTTTCGTGGCCTGTGCTGAAGAAGTATCTCGAAGCCGACGCGGCCGACGAGGATTCATCGAACGACTTTGGCAAGAACATCATCCCCGCCATGCTGAAGGGTGGTGAGAGGCTCTTTGCCTATGAGTTCTCCGGTTACTGGAAGGACGTCGGTACGATACGCTCGCTGTGGGAGGCAAATATGGAGCTGCTTCAGGACTATCCGCCGCTCAACCTCTACGACGACCCGTGGCGCATCCTGTCGCGCAATCCGAACGAGCCGCCCCACTATGTGGACGCGGGCGCTGTGATAACGAACAGCATGATCAGCGAGGGCTGTCACATCTACGGCACGGTCATCAACAGCATCCTGTCGAACGGCGTGACGATAGCAAAAGGTTCGGTCGTGCGGGACAGCATCATCATGGCGGAGAGCGAGGTCGGAGAGGGCAGCGTCATTGATATGACGATCATAGATGAGGAGGTGAAGGTCGGCAAGTCATGCCGCATCGGTGACTATGCGGACGCCACGCGCAAGATAGCCGTCATCGGCAAGAGGGCCGTCATCAAGAACGGCGCTTCCGTAGGCGCGGGCGAGCAAGTGGGCGTTGGGGATATGATCGCCAAGGCCAAGTCGGCAAAGACGGCAAAGACGGCAAAGAAGGGTGGCAAGCCCGCGAGGAAGGAGGCGAAGTCATGAGAGGCGATGCGTTCGGGCTCATCTACGCGGGTGAGCAGATATACAATTTGCGCGAGCTCGTGGACATGAGGGCGGTCGGGGCCTTGCCCGTGGGAGGCCGTTACCGCGTGATCGATTTCCCGCTATCCAATATGGTCAACAGCGGCATCCGCAACGTGGCCGTCATAGCCAGCCGCAACTACAATTCACTCATGGACCATCTCGGGTCGGGCAAGTCGTGGGATCTGTCGCGCAAGAGCGACGGCCTGTTCTTCCTTACGCCGTTTGCGAACAGGGACAACCCGGGCGTTTATAGAGGTGCGGTCGAGGCGCTGAAAAGCAGCATGGACTATCTGAAACGCGCCAAGCAGCAGTACTGCGTCTTCACAGGTAGCCGCACGATATATAACAGCACATACGACGATATGATGGATTTCCACATCGATTCCGACGCCGACGTCACGATACTGTACAACAAGCTCGCGAACGAAAGATGGGATGGCCCGAGGTACGAGGACGCGAGGATAAGCGTGAAGAAAAACGGCGAGGTGCGCCGGATAGAGATAGACGCCGAGATGTCGTCGCTCGACTGCCTCGTGATGGATGCGTTCATCATACGCCGGGATCTGCTCGTATATCTCATCGACGAATCGGTCGCGCGCGGCGACTATCACTTCACGGGCGGCCTGCTGCGCAACAACCTCGGGCGCATCAAGATCATGGGCTACGAGTACAAAGGGTATGTGAGTAGACTGCACAACGTCGCGTCGTACTATCAGACGAACATGGACTTCCTTGACCCTAAGATGCAGACGTCGATATTCCGGGGGACTAACCGCATATATACGAAGGTCAAGGACGAGGTCCCCGTGCGCTACATGCCGACGGCCGCTGTGAAGAACAGCGTGGTCGCGAACGGCTGCATCATCGAGGGTGAGGTGGAGAACTGTGTGCTGTTCCGCGGCGTCTACGTGGGCAAGGGCACGACCGTGAAGAACAGCATCCTCCTGCCCGGGTGCGAGGTAGGCGACGATGCGGAGATAGAGAACGCGGTCATCGATAAAAATGTGAGCGTCAGGAACAGGACCAGGCTCATCGGCAGCCGGGATTATCCGATGATAATCAGGAAGGGGGCGGTTGTTTGACGAAGGGCTATCCCAAAGTACTGTTCATCGCGTCGGAGGCCCTGCCGTTCGTCAAGACGGGGGGGCTGGCCGACGTGGCATACGCCCTGCCCAAGTATCTCATGAGGGCGGGGATCGAGGTCTCCGTCATGATACCAAAGCACAGCGTCATCAAGGCCGGGCATCAGAACGAACTCGAGCTCGTCGCCGAAACCGATATAGGGCTCGGATGGCGCAGGAAGTACATGGGCATACAGACGATGGTGCACGAGGGTATGCGCTACTACTTCATCGACAACGAGGACTATTTCGGCGATGACGTATACAAAGGCGGGGACGCCGAGGCGGAGCAGTACCTCTACTTCTGCCGGGCGGCGCTCGCGGCTTTGCCTTTCATCGAATTTAAGCCCGACATCCTGCACTGCAACGACTGGCATACGGGCATGATACCCATGCTGCTGCGCACCCAGCTCGGGCTCACTGATCTGGGGCACATAAGGACTGTATTCACGATACACAACATCAAGTTTCAGGGGGCGATGGGTTTCAAGCTGATGCAGGACGTGCTGTCCATACCTAAACGCTACTACACGCCCGAGTTCATAGAGGCGAACGGCGCGGCGAATATGATGAAGGCGGCGCTCGTATTCGCGGACCGCATCACGACGGTGAGCCCGACCTACGCGCAGGAGATCATGCACCCGTTCTTCGGTATGGGAATGGAGGGCATACTGCGGGCGAGACATGCCGAGCTTACGGGCATACTCAACGGCATAGACCCGGACGACTTCGACCCTGAGTCGGATCCTGTGCTCCCGGCGCGCTTCGACGCAGAGCATCTCGCGGGCAAGCGCGAGTGCAAAAAGGCGCTGAGGGCTGAATTTGGCATGAAGCTGAAGCTGTCCGACCCGCTCGTCTGCATGGTCACGCGGCTGACCGCGCAGAAAGGGCTCGACCTCGTGCGACACGCGCTCGAAGATCTGTTGCGGGATGGCGTGGGCTTCGTGCTCGTAGGGAGCGGCGATAAAGAGTACGAGGATTTCTTCAATTATATTGCGGCGAAGTATCCCGAAAGTACCGGCATATGGATCGGGTACAACGAGGATCTGGCGCACCGGGTGTACGCCGGCGCGGACTTCCTGCTCATGCCGTCGGAGTTCGAGCCGTGCGGGCTGGCGCAGATGATAGCGCAGCGCTACGGCACGCTGCCGATAGTCAGGGAGACGGGCGGGCTCGTGGACACGGTCTCCCCGTACAACCAGTATACCAGATCAGGCGACGGCTTCTCGTTCGGCCCGTTCAACGCCCACGACATGCTCCATATCGTCAGGCTCGCCCTGTCGGTGTACAGGGACAAGCCGATGCTCAGACGCCTGCGGCGCAACGCGATGGCACGGGACAACAGTTTCGCCGCGTCGGCGCTCCTTTACAGGGAGCTTTACGGGGGGCTGGTCTGAAGGGAATCGCTGTAGTTTAGGTTCACTCACGGAGCAGATCGAGATAAGCGGTTCAAAACCCTATATACAATATATTTCTGACACCAAGCATTACTTTCATGCTGATCCTCCCACATGAAACATATAACGGCCTACCGGGAAACTAAGCCCGCACATGACGGCCTGAAAAAAGCAAAGGACAAGGACGCATATAGACGCGGGCATGAGGGCGCGCTTATACTCCACGAGGCCGCCGCCAGAGCGATACGGGCGGCGCGTCCGGGTAGCGGCAAACTCCCAAGCCTCGCTACTCTGAAAACCGAATACGCCAAGCTCATGGAGTGCAAAACCGCCCTGCAAGCGGAGTACCGCAAACTTAAAAAACAGGCGCGGGAATACGGAATCATCAAGCGCAACGTGGACAGCATACTCAATCCGGCGGGCGTCAGGAATAAGGCGAAAGAGCGGGGAAGGTGCGTCAATCGAATTTGATGCTAAAAATCTACGTGACCTCTTTTTCCATTCTGAACGACTTCAACCAGTATTCTATGAAGAAGCGTCTGACTCACACGAGTTGATTGGTCACATTATTGGCTATGTCACAAGAAGTGAAACGTGTCCTTTTAAGGAAAGAGAGGACTTGATTATTCAAATAGTCGATTGTGGGGCGAGTTTTAAACATCGATCATTCAGGCAAGAGGAAGAAGTCCGACTTGTTACTTTCTCTATAACGAGGGGAAGCAAAATGCGATTACATCATACACTTAAACAGAGATACACATCCGATGGTATTGTTCAATATATAGTTGTAAACCTCAAGACCCTTATGGAAAAAGAAAATATTTCATTCGATAAACTTATCAAAACTGTTATGATTGGTCCGAGAGCTAACCAAACAATAGATGACGTTTCAAAAATGCTTTCCTTTGATAAAAATAAAATCGTAAAATCGGCTTGTCCGTTAAGAGGATTCGTTACAAGAATAAAATTTTTGCGGATGATTTTTAGGGATATTCGTATTAGAATTTGACACCGCCTCATCTTTCGGCAACTATATTGACTTTCCTGTGATTTTGGGTAAAATATAAGTGTGCCGCAAGGCGCGAAAATGTTCGCCGCGCACCGGAGCGGGGTACAAGAAAAGGCTCGACAAATTTTCGCCGCGAACCGGAGCGGGGGATAAGAAAAGGTTTGAAAATCACGCCCCCGCCGCCAGTCGGTGGGGGTTAGCTATTAAAAGGGCCACGAGGGATGAACTCAAGAGATATTAGGCTTGGTTATGTCTATCACATCAAGAATG
>JAISLZ010000024.1 GCA_031277015.1 Eubacteriales Family XIII. Incertae Sedis bacterium
GGGATGGCGATGGCCGCGAGTATCGCGAGGATAACGAGGACGACGATCACCTCGACGAGGGTGAAGCCTTTGCGGCCTTTCCTGCCCGCAAATTCCCCTCCTCCGGAGGCGTGGCGCGACGCGTAGCGACGTGACGGGGTGGTCAATATTGCGAGGTATGGATTGTTTTGCCCCGCTCGCAATGACGAACGAATGGCCCTTCCTGTAGTTGTTGTGTTCATTCTTTGTTCCCTTCCTTCCTGTTAACTATTGCTATTTATATGAGGCATCCATGCAGATACCGACCGATAACTTGGTTTACTGCGGGCGCGGTTCCGGGCCTCCCTTGCGCCGTCTCCAAAAGTAAGCATCGGCAACCCAAAAGGGCATAGGCACGCACCCGCGTCGTCGCACGCAAAAACGCGAAGCAGCCAGTCCGCTCCGCGTAGGTATCAGTATTGGTTATAATGGGGAAATCGGCCGACCCGGCCGAGCTTAAATTACCATGCCCCCCCCCTGGAAGATATTGGAATCAGCGCCGCTCCCCACGTAGATGAGGATTTGCGTATAGAATCCGTAGCGAGGATTGGATGCGTGATGTTATCCGTTGATATCGCTGAATTCGTCATATCTTTTTGCGCTCGCCTAGCCTACGCCCGCGGCTGCTTCCCTTCCTTCCATGGTGAGCTTCGTGCTAAGGTATGTTTCCCTTTATAGCAGTTTTATTTTATAATATCCTGATTATTATTGTCAAGTAAGAAAATGAAAAAAGTTTGTAGGATTGAAAGTGACAAAAGAAGGAGATAATGAGAAAGCCGCCCCATCTTGGCGGATAGGGCGGCCAGCGCGATGGCGGGAAGCTGCCGACCAAACGGCGCGCCTCTCAATTAGAAGTATGGCAAAGTTCACGCGTAAGTCAATATTTTTCTTGAATCCCTGCTAATCCCTGCTATTACGCTGAAACGTCAGTATACGCGCTCGAACACTGGATTCGGGACCTTGGTATCGTCTTGCTTGAATATGCTCCATCCGCTTTTAAACTCACCCTTCAGAGTGCAACTTGTATTAACCCAATTGATATACTTATCAATAAATGCCTTCTCTCCCGCTTCTTTCGAGTTCGTGTCCCTTATATACAGCATTATCAAGTGAACCTGATCCTTGAAGTAGTGGTCCTGTAGATAGCTGTAGAAGTATATTGCCCCATCAAGGCTGGTGACCACTTCTGGGCGAGATTTACGATCGGATGCAAAGCTCGCGCTATCCCCGGTCAGCTTCTCATATTCCCGCAAGCCCTTTTCCGTAAATTTTTCAAACTTGCAGTAGTTCGGATATACTTTTACTGTCTGGAAGTAGCTGCCAGCAATACCGGAGCCAGAGGTGAAGCCACCGTCCATGGTTTTTTGATCTGTTATCATCACCTGCAGGGCCGTCATCTGCGTCCTGCCCTGCTGCACAATCCCTGCCCACTTGGCTTTGTCGATGTAGCCGGTGAGCGCGGGTATCGCGATGGCCGCGAGTATCGCGAGTATGACGAGGACGACGATCACCTCGACGAGGGTGAAGCCTTTGTGGCGGCTGACCACACCGCCGCTTCGCGGCACGCCTCCGAGGGAGGGGAATTCAAGCGCGCCGCCGTGATTCCTCCTGCTCGCAAATCGTTTCTTTAGTATCATGTTCATTTTGATTTCCCTTCTTTCCTGTTAACTATTGCTATTTATATGAGGCATACCTGCGAATACCGATCGATAACTTGGTTTGACACGCGAGTGCACGCAAAGAAAAACACGAAGCAGTCAGCCCGCTCCGCGTTAAAATCAAAATCTATATCAATAAAGAAATCGGCCGAATCGGCCGTGCTTAACTTACCGAGCCCCCCCCCTGGAAAATGCTGGAATCAACATTGGTCCCCACATAGATGAGGATTCGCGTATAGAATCCGTAGCGAGGATTGGATGCGTGATGTTATCCGTTGATATCGCTGAATTCGTCATGTCTTTTTGCGCTCGCCTGGCCTACGCCCGCGGCTACTTCCCTTCCTTCCATGGTGAGCTTCGTGCTAAGGTATGTTTCCCCTTATAGCATTTTTATTTTATAATATCCTGATTATTATTGTCAAGTAAGAAAGTGAAAAAAGTTTGTGATGTGCTGTAAATTTAGCATTGAATTTGCAGCTATCGTGGGGTACAAGCGTTCACACCCAATATGTCGGTAGGCAAAGGGAACCGTCAGAATATTCATCATCTTATGCCGAATTATACAATTCAATACGCGGCCAAGTTAATAGAATGTTGTCATGCCAACGTTCGAGCTTCTGTGTGGCCTTGTCTAAGGAGGAGAAAGATGGAATTCAGGAAAATATGGCTTAATGTGAACGGTTCCGACCGTATTTTGGTATGCAACCCGGAAAAAGACTCCCTTGCGGACGTCCTCCGAAGGATCGGGCTTACCGGCACGAAAATAGGATGCGGCGTGGGTATGTGCGGGGCGTGCAGCGTGCTTCTGGACGGCAAGCTCGTCCGTTCATGCGTCAGGAAAATCGGATCGGTGCCGGAGTGGAGCAAAATAGTGACGGTAGAAGGCATAGGTACGCCGGAAAACCTGCATCCCCTTCAGCAGGCGTGGATCACCTACGGCGGGGTCCAGTGCGGGTTCTGCACGCCGGGTTTCATCGTTTCGTCATACGCGCTATTGAAGTCCAACCCGAGCCCGACGAGGGAGGAGACGCGCGAGTGGTTCACAAAGAACCGCAACGCGTGCCGCTGCACGGGATGGAAACCGCTCGTCGACTGCGTGATGGAGGCCGCCGCCGTGATGCGCGGGGAGAAGACCATGGAGGATATCACGTTCAAGACGCCTGCGGACGGCAAGATATACGGGACGATGGTGCCACGCCCGGCCGCCCTCGCGAAGGTGACGGGCACGTGCGACTACGGGGACGACATCGGCATGAAGATGCCCGACGGCACGCTGCATCTGGCCATAGTCCAAGGCAGGGCCCACCACGCGAAGATCAAAGGGATAGACTTCTCCGAGGCAGAAAAGATGCCGGGCGTCGTCAAGGTAGTCACGGCGAAGGACATCAAAGGCACGAACCGCATCATGTTCCCGCTCGGATGGCCCCGCTGCGAGGGGGACGGCTTTGAACGGCCGATCATCAACGACGAGAAGGTCTTCAGGTACGGCGACGTGGTGGCTGTCGTCGCGGCTACGTCGCGCCGCGAGGCCCGCGAGGCGGCCGCGAAGGTCAAGGTCGACCTTGAGCCCCTCCCGGCCTATATGACCGGGCTCGAGGCGGTGGCCCCCGGCGCGGAATCTATCCATCCCGGCATATCGAACGAATATGTGCATGTCCCTGTCATCAAAGGCGACGACCCGAGGGAGATACTTGAGAAATCGGATTACGTCGTGGAGGGCAGCATGTACAGCACGAGCCAGCCTCACATGGTGATCGAGCCCGAGACCGTCCAGGCATATATAGATGAAATGGGGCTCGTCACAGTGCAGAGCAAGACGCTTGCGCTGATATTCCCCCTCATCACACTGGCGCCCGGCCTCGGCCTCGAGGACAACAAGCTGCGCATGATAGAGAACCCGACGGGGGCCAGCTTCGGCTCCACCTTGTCGCCTGTCATATCGGGCATGGCGGCGGCCTGCGCGCTCGCGACCGGCAAGCCCGTCACACTTACGATGTCATGGGAGGAAACCAACTGGTACGCCGGGAAACGCGCCGCGTCATATTCGAATATGCGCCTTGGATGCGACAAAGACGGCAAGATCACGGCAGCCGAATACGACCTGATGTACGACCACGGCGCGTATTCGGAGATGGCGGACTCCCTCGCCCTGGTCGGCGCGAGGTTCCCTCTGTTCGGCTACTACACGCCCAGCCTCCGCGCCTTGGTGCGCGTCTGCTTCTCGAACCAGACCTACGGGACCGCGTACCGCTCTTACGGCAACAGCCAATCGTATACGATGTCCGAGCCTATCGTAGATATGCTGGCATACAAAGCGGGCATCGACCCCTTCGAGTTCCGCTACAGGAACCTGGCTGAAGAAGGCCAGACCAACATCAACTCGTGGGAGTATTCCGAGTACCACTTCAAGGGCATCATGGACACGGCGCGGCCATACTACGAGGAAGCCAAAAAGCGCGCCGAAGCGGAAACGACCGATGAGAAGAAGCGCGGCGTGGGCATCTCCGTGGGAGGCTACCACACGAGCGCAGGGCCGGGCGACCATTCGGAAGTCGCCATAGAGCTCAACGCAGGGAACGGCATCACGATATACCACTCGTGGGAAGACCAGGGCCAAGGCTCGGACGTCGGCGCGCTCGTCATAGCCCACGAGGCGCTCAGGCCGCTAGGGCTAGAGTACACGGACTTCTCGCAGATACAGAACGACATACCTATCCAGACCCCGATCACAGGCCCTGCCGGCGCCAACAGGTCCCACTATATGGCCGGCAACGCCATCATAGACGCATGCAACAAGCTGCTCGCCGCCATGAAGAAGGACGACGGGACATACCGCACCTACGAGGAGATGGTCGCCGAAGGGATAGAGACCAAACATCTGGGCATCTACGACACCACCGATATCACACAGCAGCTTGACCCGAACACCGGCGTCGGCAAGCCTACCGTGGTATACAGCTACATGGTGTTCCTTGCCGAAACCGAGACGGAAGTCGCGACGGGCAAGACAAAGGTCCTGTCCATGAAAGTTTTCTACGATATAGGTAAGGTCGGGAGCCTCCAGGCCGTCGAAGGCCAGGCGTACGGAGCCATGGCCCACTCCATCGGATGGGCCCTGTCCGACAAATACATCGACGACGAAAACCACAACAACCTCATCAAATGCGGATTCCTTTTCGCGAACGATATACCGGACGACTTGCAGGCAATCGACTGCGAAGGGCCGAGAGAGAAATATCCAACACCCCACGGATCCGTCGGATGCTGCGAGGGGTTCCAGTCGGCGGGCCACATCGCCGTGCTGAACGCCATCTACAACGCCACAGGCGTACGTATACTGGACCTGCCCGCTTCGCCGGAGAAGGTGAAGGCAGGGCTCGACGCCGCTGCCGGCGGTAATGGGCCCGCGAATGAACCGTATTTCCTCGGATCCACACTCTACGACGGGCTCGACGAGATCAGGTCGAATCCGGTCGGTGACCCGGGCGATTTTGAGCAAATATTGTAATCGGGACATGTAAGTGCTTTAATATAGTAACATATAGAGGTGTTTTGATAAATTAGGCAGAACTGTTCCCGGATATGTGGTCAAGCGTATGACTTCGGTTGGAGGTATCGGAAATAAAGGAATCGCGCGTCCCGCCCCCGTCAGCGGGCGCGTGGTTTCTCTGAGCATGGGGGAGGAAGTTGACGCCTGTTTCAGCGATTCGCCGCCTCCATGCCGCATGCCGTGCCCTTTCTCGCTCGATGTGGCGGGGCTGACAGAGCGCGTAGCGAAGAGGAATTTCGCGGCGGCCTACAGGCTATTGAGGGAACAGTTGCTTTTCCCCGATATCGTATGCGCCATCTGCGAACGGCCCTGCGAAGGCGAATGCCTTAGGGCAGGCATAGACGGCCCTATACGCATCGGCATGATCGAAGCGGCCGCCGTCGAGTACGGCGGGGGCGAACCCGGCAAGCGATACAGGGTACCCCGTCAGGGCAAAAAAGTCGCCGTAGTGGGAGGCGGCCTTGCCGGGGCAAGCTGCGCGTCGCTGCTTGCCGCCGCCGGATATGAGACGACGCTATATGAAGCGGAGAAGCAGATCGGCGGGCGGCTCAAGGATATCATGCCTGAGGAGGAATACCTGCGCTCCCTGCTAGCAGGGCTTGATTCGCCGCTATGCGAGATCGTGTGCGGCCGCCACGTGGCAGACACGGAAAAGCTCCACTGTTACGACGCTGTCATCATCGCCGACGGAAGAACGCCGGGCGAAAGTCCATCAAAGGCCCCGAAAGGGGTCTTTTTCTGCCGTTTGCGGGACGGCGCCATGAAAGCGCAGCCCGTGGCCGAGGCTATGGATACAGTTCGCTTGGTGCAGTCATGGCTCAAAACCGGGATCGTTCGGGGCACGAACCCACCAGGCGCGAACAACGGGGACAGGCCGGCGTATTTTGGATTCCTGCAAAAACTTTATGAAGGCGAACCCGTAGCTGAACGGATAAGTGGCGCGCATTTCGCACCCGAAGACGCGGCAGAGGAAGCGGCGCTCTGCCTCACGTGCCGATGCGACGCGTGCAGGCGCGCCTGCGACTATATGCGCTCATATAACATGCTGCCGCGCAGGCTCCTCGACAATGTGCGCATGAACCTCAACCCGATGCAGGGAATGAAGGCCCATATGGCTACGCGCATGATATTCTCCTGCAACGCCTGCGGGCGCTGCGCGGATGTCTGCCCGGAGGATATCGATATGGGCGATGTCATGCTGCTCGCGCGCAGCCTCATGCAGCGCGAAGGCGACGTCCCTCCCGTATTCCACGACTACTGGATGCGCGATATGGCCCACGCAAACAGCGACGCGTGCTCGTTCGCCGGGCATGCCCCGGGCAGGGACAGAAGCGCAAGGGCATTTTTCCCCGGCTGCCAGCTTGGAGCGGCGGCGCCCGGACTCGTAAAAAAGGCCTACGGGAGGCTCCTTTCCCTGGCCCCCGACACGGGCCTCATACTCCGCTGCTGCGGCGCTATCGCGATGTGGGCCGGATACGGGCAGGCATTCAAAGACGCCCTGCTCGCCGTGAAGCAGGCGTGGCTCGGGCTCGGGCGGCCGGAGCTCATCCTCTCCTGCCCTACATGCCGCAAGGTGTTCGCGAAACATCTGCCTGAAATCAGCACGGTATCGCTGTACACCCTGCTCGCGGGCTACGGCGCTGCGGGCAAAGACGGTGCGAGGCAAGATACGGCAGCGAATAGCGACGCAGTTTTCGCCGTCTTTGACCCGTGCGCCGCGCACAGCGACGCGGAAGCGAAAGGCGGGGTGCGGCGGCTTTTGGCAGAGTCAGGCTACGGGGTACGTGAAATCCCGGAACATGCCGCAGGCAACGGCTGTTGCGGCTTCGGAGGGCTAATATACCCCGCAAATCCCGAACTGTACAGCGAGATTGCGTCGCGCAGGGCAGCGTCATCGGAACTGCCTATGGCGACGTACTGCGTGAACTGCCGCGACATATTGCGCAGAGGCGGCAAGCAATGCCGCCATGTGCTCGAGCTCGTCCTCGATGGAGCGGCGACGGACGGCCCGCTCGCAGCCCCATCGCTCACGCAGCGGCACGACTCGAGGGAAGCGCTGAAAAAAAGCCTGTCTGCATCTTTTCTGAACGGGGGCACGGAGATTCCCCACATCGGGGAAGCGGCGCGCCCACTCACTTTCGCCGAAGGCATACAGGCCAAAATGGACACGCTTCTGCTGCTTGAAGGCGAGATTGCGGATGTCATAGAGTCCAGCAAGCGGGGCAACGCCGTACTGCGCGACGGCAAAACAGGCTTCTGCTGCGGGCACGGCATCGTCGGGCGCGTCACCTGCTGGGTCATGTGGCAGGAGACAGAGAACGGTTACCATATAGAGAATGTGTACAGCCACCGCATGGCTATCGGCGGCGTACGAATGTGAACGAAACCATGGAACAGGAGATGACGTGCCTGAAATGCAACCTCAAACTTGTGCCAAGACAGACGGAGTTCATTTACCTAGGGAAGAACTTCGTGGCTGAGATACCCGCATGCCCGAAATGCGGCTGCGTATACGTACCGGAGGATTTTGTGGAAGGCCGCATCAAAGAAGTGGAACGCATGATGGAGGATAAGTAGATGAACAGGGAAAAATTGATCAGGGAGCTGATAAAAGTCCCCCCTCCCATACAGCCGGATCTGGTGCAGTGCGCCAAAGGTTCGTCCATTCGATCGAGTGTCCAGATATGGAACGACAAGAATATCAAAAACACCGCGCATTTCGTCGGGTTTTCCACGCGCGCCGACATACCAGGCAGCATTCGCCTCTATCCCGACGACTGCCTCAAAATGTTTTTCATAAAAGGCGAGGGCAGGAGGGAATCACAGACGTTGGTCGTCGGCGCCAACTCGACAGTGACAACGATGAATGTCTATCCGGAAACGGAATACTTCATGTTCGTGCCGTACAGCCATCTGCCCCTCGATCTCGCCGTACATCCCGACGAGCTGCTTAACAGGCAGGCCGAGGCAAAAGACGTCATCGCTTCAAACAGCGACTTCCTGAAATGCATAGATGAAATCGGCGAGGAAGAGGATTTTGAGAAGAAAATATGTATCCTTACCAGATTTGCGCAGAACGTCACCAGACCCTCATATTCGCCTCATCTTAGCGAGTACTGCGCGCTAGCCATGTGCCTGTCGAATGAGCGTTTCATGATGCACGACATCGAAAGGTTCACAGGCTATTCTGACCGGTATTGCCGCGAGGAATTCAAAAAGAGCTACGGGGTTTCCATCAAAAGATACGACCGCATTCTGAGATTCCAAAGAGTGCTTAGGGACTGGATCAACATCGACGGCGCGGATCCGAATTATGTCATCATGAAATACGGATACTACGATCAGTCGCACTTCATCAAGGAGTTCAAGGAATTCACCGAAAGTACGCCATTGCAATTCAAAGCCTCCATCAACAAGCACGTTCTTCATCCCGGTCATTGACCAGTCATTGCACATGAGGCTGGCTGAGGTTTTTCCGGTGTTCAAAATCGGAAGTCAGAAACAAGCGCAGGAGGGGCTGCCCCGTATTGCGGAGCGGCCCCTTCCATGATGTTTGCGGCATCCCTGGCACGGGCTTACCCACCCGCCCATGCAGATCTCTATACGACGCCCTGGTCGATCATCGCCTGGGCGACCTTCTTGAAGCCCGCGATGTTCGCGCCGGCCACGAAGTTGCCCTCCATGCCGTACTCGCGCGCCGCGTCGTCGATGCTGTGGAAGAT
>JAISLZ010000047.1 GCA_031277015.1 Eubacteriales Family XIII. Incertae Sedis bacterium
ACCGTGCCCCCCCCCTGGAAATAATTGGGAGCAAGATGCGCTCTATTGATATCGCTGATTCAGTCATGTTCATTTAGACTCGTCCGCCTTATGCCGACGGAGATTTTCCTTCCCTTCGCACCCACTATCCAGTGCGTACTGGATTTACTTTATCTCACGTACCGGGCCGACCACAATAGAATCTCTTATCATAGGCCGGCTCGATTCATTTTATTATATTACCACCTATCGCGCGTTGTCAAATTCAATAAATCTTGCGACGGAGTATGGCTCTCAAGCTCCCGTGTGGACAGCGGCGGCGGCGTGGGAGACGGCTTCGTCCGGCGTCATCTCGCTGGCCTCGCTCTGCGCGCGCAGCTTGTATTCCACGATGCCATCCGCGTACTTCCGGCCGACCGTAATCCGGATCGGGATGCCGAAGATGTCCGCGTCTTTGAACTTGACGCCCGCCCTCTCGTCGCGGTCGTCGAGCACCGCCTCTACGCCGGCCACAAGCAGATCCTTGTAGATGCCCTCAGCCATCTCAAGCGCAACCGCATCGTCCGGTTTTGCGAGCGTGACGATGGCGTGGTAGGGGGCGACGGATATGGGCCAGATGATGCCCTTATCGTCGTGGTTCTGCTCGACTATGGCAGACATCGTGCGCGTGATGCCGATGCCGTAGCATCCCATAACGATGAGCTGTTCCTCCATGTTTTCGTCGCGGTACGTTGCGCCCATGGCCTCCGAATACTTCGTACCGAGCTTGAACACCTGGCCTACCTCGATGCCGCGCGCCGATCCCAGGGCGGCGCCGCATACTGGGCAAGGGTCTCCCTCGCGTACGAGCTTCAGGTCGGTGACGATGTCCGCCGTATAGTCGCGCCCGTAGTTTACTCCTGTCAGATGATAGTCCTTACGGCAAGCGCCGGCGACTAGATTTTTCAAGCCGGTAAGTTCGCTGTCCACTGCAATCCTGCAGTCATGCAGGCACGTCGGACCCGTGAAGCCGCCTACACAGCCCGTTGCTTCCGACATGAGGGATTCGTCGGCAAACTCTATCAGGTGCTCGGCGACGCCCAGCGCGTTCACGAGCTTCGTCATGTTCAGTTCGCGGTCGCCACGGATGAAGGCGCAGACATATTCGCTGACTTCGTAGCTCCGCGCTGGCGCTTTCCCTCCCACGTCATCCGCGTCATCCGTTTCGCGACCGATCTCCTCGTCGTCTTTGTACACCGCGAACAGGAGAGCCTTGATGGTCCTGTCTTTCCCTACGCCGAGGAATGCCGCCACATCCTCTATTGTCATGGCGCCGGGTGTGTTAACCTCCTTCATTTCCTCAAGGGGCTCATCGCCGAGCGCGGCTGGCTCGTCTCTGAACCCAGCTTGGTCCGCGGTAGCCGCGAATCCGCACACCCCGCAGTGAACGATGTCGCTCTCTCCGTATTCGCAGAGCGCGACGAACTCCTGCGACTCATTGCCGCCTATCGCGCCGGAGTCCGCATAGACAGCGCGAAAGTCGAGTCCACACCTGGTAAATATCCTCTCGTACGCGCCAAACATGACGCGATAGCTTTCGGCCAGGCCCTCGCTGTCCTTGTCGAAAGAGTATGCGTCCTTCATGATAAATTCCCTGCTGCGCATGAGGCCGTAGCGAGGGCGCGCCTCGTCGCGGTACTTCGTCTGTATCTGATAGAGGTTGATCGGTAGCTGCTTGTGCGAGGTAATCTCATCTCTTACAATATCAGTAAAAACTTCTTCTGCTGTCGGCCCCAGGCAAAATTCCCTTGCATGCCTGTCGCGGACACGCCACATCTCGGGGCCGTATACGGACCATCTGCCCGACTCGCGCCAAAGATCAGCCGACTGGAGCGGGGACATGAGTATCTCCATAGCGCCTGCGGCGTCCATCTCCTCACGAACGATCTGCTCTATTTTGCGCACGGTACGCCAGCCCATGTTCATATAGCCATAGACTCCTGACACCATTTTACGTATCATGCCTGCCCTGAGTAGCCAGATGTGGCTCGGTATCTCGGCTTCGCCAGGGACTTCCCGGAGAGTTTTTACGTGTACCTGCGATAATCTCATCTTAAATTCTCCTTTTGTAGCTGGGACGTGGAACGTCTTCACATCTTATGCGTGTCTTTTTTGAGGCTGGCTGAGGGGCATCGCACCGTTACTCATCGCTCTCACCAGTCTCACTACGGCCTGGGCGCCGATGCCCTCCTCGCGTCCCGTGACCCCGAGGCCCTCCGTGGTAGTCGCCTTTACGCCGATCCTGTCTTTGCCCACTCCAAGCGCGAACGCGAGGCTGTCTCTGATGTCATCCGTATGCGCTGCCATGCGCGGCTTCTCCGCGATAATGGTCATATCCGCATTGTATACAATATACCCTTCGCGCCGCGCCATGCCTATGACATCTACGAGCAGCTTCATGCTGGATATGTTCCTGTATTTTTCGTCCGTATCGGGGAAAAACTTGCCTATGTCACCAAGGGCTAGCGCGCCCAATATGGCATCCATGAGCGCGTGGGTGAGGACGTCCGCATCGGAGTGCCCTTCGAGTGTCCTGCCATATGGTATGGCGACGCCGCCCAGCACGAGAGCGCTCGCGTCCGACTCACCGCATCCAGCGGGATATGCGCTATGCGAAACAAAGGCATGAACGTCGAAACCTATGCCCACGCGGTCTTCCGCGCCAGGCCGGGCTAGAGCGATCAGGTCTTCGGGCGTCGTGATCTTGCGGTTTGCATATCCGCCCATAGCGATAAGGACATGCGCGCCGCCATATGCGCGGGCGATCGCTCCGTCGTCTGTAGCTTCGAAGCCATCCAGCGCGGCCGCTTCGTGCGCGCGCAGTATCATATCGAGGTCAAATCCCTGCGGTGTCTGTACGGACCAGAGAAGGCCGCGGGTCGGAGCTTCCGAGAGGGACAGCGCGCGGCCACACTCCGGCTCGCCATCCGCCATGTATATCGTATCAGTCACTGGCACGCACGCGACGGTCGCGCCCGTGGCGGCAGCGCCCGCAAGTACGCGCTCTATGATATCCGGCGTCACAAAGGGCCGGGCGGCGTCGTGTATGAGGACGATGGCACCGCTTCCGCGTGGCTGCGCGGCTACCGTCGCACGAAGCCCGAGCAACACCGATTCCTGTCTGGAGCTACCGCCTCTGATGGATCCCTCATACTTGTATAGTGAGCCGAGCGAAGCATCGGTATCCGCAAGCCACTTTTGAGACGCGACGGCCAAAATCCTGTCAACATTGTCGCATTCTTCGAATGCCCGCGCGGATTTTAATATCATCGGCTCGCCTCCGATATCTATGAACTGCTTGGGCGCCGACGCACCGAGCCGCGAGCCGGTCCCAGCCGCCATTATAAGCACTGTCACTATCTTTTCATTATACATATCACAATAAGGCCGATGACCGGTCCGGATATCACTTAGGCTTGGCGAAGATCATCCTTCCCGCTGAAGTCTGTAATACCGTAGTCACCGATACATCGATGCTGCTTCCTATCATTCTGCGCCCGTCCTCGACGACGATCATCGTGCCATCGTCCAGATATGCTACGGCCTGACCATGCTCCTTGCCCTCCTTCACGAGGAAGACGTTCATCGACTCGCCAGGGATCACGACCGGCTTTAGCGCGTTTGCAAGCTCGTTGATGTTCAGGACGTGCACTCCCTGTATCGTCGCGACTTTATTAAGATTGAAATCGTTCGTCACCACCTTGCCACCCATCGCCTGGGCGAGCTTCAGCAACTTGACGTCGACTTCGGGTATCTCGCTGAGGCTTTTTTCCGAGTCCGTGCTGTATATCTCGATGCCGTAGTCGACCTGAATCTTGTTCAGGATGTCGAGGCCACGGCGGCCGCGCTCGCGCTTGAGTCCATCCGAGCTGTCCGCTATATGACGCAACTCCACTAGGACAAATTCGGGGATCACTATACGGCCCTCGATGAAGCCGCATTTCATGATGTCGATGATGCGACCATCGATGATGACCGATGTATCGAGTATCTTAGGCGCGGCGTCGGACTGCGATTTGCCGCTCTGTGGACGGATGCCTGCCCTGCGCGCCGCTATCGCGGTCATCGCGTCCTTCCCTTTCCTGGCGCCTATGACCACGCCGAGCCACGCAAAGACGATATAGACGGCTACGGTCAGCGTGATGCTGACAGGCTCGTTGTCTATGCGCGAAAAGATGCCGCTGATGAGGAACGCGATAACGAGCCCGATGATGAGCCCTATCGTGCCCGCCAGCAGATCCTGGGCTGACATATGTTTGATCTCCGCCTCAAGGCCCTTCGAGAACGCGGCGCTCTTTTTCGCCATGACGGGGGTGAGCAGAAAAAATAATAATCCGAAAATAAGTGCGAACGCGATCGCTATGATGCCCCACCAGAACTTCGTAAGCGCATCCGGCGCGATCAGACCAGTCTCACCCGCCACATATTGAAAGAGAAGGAAAACGCCATACCCGACAGCTACGCCAATGAGCGTGATACCGCCTCTTAAAAGTTTTTTAAGCATACGATTCTATATGTACTCTCCTCCCTATCCGAAAACGAGCATGCTGATATGCTCCTCAATCTCTACCGCGTCCCTTTCGCTGACTAGGATCAATTCGCTCATCAGTATCTGCTTTGCGCTGGTGAGCATTTTTTTCTCACCCATCGAAAGTTTCTTTTTCTTTTCGGCTCGCATGAGATTGCGCACCACCTCGCAGACGCTCGGTAACTGGCCACTCTTGAGCTTCTCCATGTTGTCGCGATAACGCCGGTTCCAATTGCCGGAAATCTCATCAGAATTGCCTTTGAGGGCCTTATCAACGGACTTTAGCTCTTTGCGGCCTATGACCTCACGAACTCCTACCGTATCTGTCGAATCGCAAGGAATCATGATCGTGACCTCGCCGATAGGCAATCTCAAGATGTAATAACGCCGGGATTCACCGAGTATCTGACGATCCTCAATGGACTCAACGACACCCGCACCATGCATAGGGTATACTATTTTATCTCCGATAGAATACAATGCCTCTCCATTCTCCATACGCACGACGCCATACTCCGGGATGAGCCCGGAAGCCACAATCCGTCCCTTTCGTCTCGTCAGTCGGTTTACATAATGTCTGCTGTGCATAGAGGATCAATGCCCTCTACTACTAATAGTATACGCTGAAATAGCTTCCACGTCAAACGAAAATGGGTGAGTTCGCGATCCGTGAGCGCCCGGAATAGACCCTCGGATTTTGGTTTTCGCGCGATTCTGTGGTATGATTTAAAAAACATAGCATAAGGTAAGGAGAATATGGGTCATGAGCAGCCTGTTGATAGTAGATGACGAACAGAAGATACGCGAGGTCATAAGGGAATATGCTGAGTTCAACGGTTTCGAGGTGGCAGAGGCCGAGGATGGAATGGACGCGGTCGAGATTTGCAGAGAAAAGGATTTTGACATCATAGTAATGGACGTCATGATGCCAAAGCTTGACGGGTTTTCCGCGGTTAAGGCTATACGCGAGACCAAGGACATCCCCGTCATTATGCTGTCAGCGCGTGGCGAGGAATATGACAAGCTATTCGGTTTTGAGATAGGTGCGGACGACTATATGGTGAAGCCGTTTAGCCCTAAGGAGCTCATGGCGCGTGTCGGCGTGATACTATCGCGCAGAGCTCCCGCGGAAGACTCGTCCGGCAAGATGGTATTCGATGGCCTTGAGATAGACATACCAGCCAGGGCGGTATGCGTGGACGGAGAAACGGTCGAACTCACGCCCAAGGAGTATGAACTGCTCTTTTACCTCGCACAAAACAAGGGGATAGCGCTGTCCCGCGATAAATTGTTACAGGATATATGGGGATATGACTATTTCGGAGACGATAGGACCATAGATACGCATATCAAGAATCTACGCAATAACCTCGGCCCGTACCGCGACAAGATAACTACCCTGCGCGGAGTGGGGTATAAGTTTGAGGCCTAGGCGTTCGCATGGAAGATTCGACACGACCGTTATCCACGGGGCGTAATATAAGGACTTTGAGTATAGACTCAAGGAGCCTCAAGTTCAAACTCTGGACATATTTCCTTTTATTCGCAGGATTGCTTCTCCTTCTGCTTTGGAGCTTGCAGGTATTTTTTCTGAACAGCTATTACCAGGATATGAAAATCCGGGAGACTGCCGCTGCCGCCGCCAAGATCGAGACGCTGTACCAAGCCGGTGAATTTTCTGAAATACGAGATCGCATACGGGACATCTATAAGTCCAATGATATGTATATTGAAATACAGACGGAGAACGGCATACCTATATACATACCGAACATCGACCTTGAAACCGAACGGGCGCGGGAAAGCGTTGAACCGAATGAGAGTGGGCAGGATGAAGATGATGATACAGCCGCCGAACGTGAAACGGAGAACGCATTCGCGGGTGAGGACGCGACAACACCTGCCGAAACGACAAACCCACCGGTTAGAAACGGAACGGTCGCGCCTGACGACACCACCGCGGGGGAGCTTGAGGAGACCACGGCGGCTGACGTAGAAGCCACTCCCCATCTATCGCCGAGCGTCTATCGCGCGGAGATAGAAAATCTCTACAAGGAGCTCGCCGCAAGCTCCAACAACACGTTCACGAAGAACGTGACGGATCCCGGAACAGGTCTTATTACTCTGGAATACGCGACATTTCTCACCTCATCCGCCGGTGACCGCAATGTCCTCTATATTTTTTCTCCTCTATATCCAATGCAGTCCACAATAGACATATTGCAGAGTCAATTGATCTACGTGACCATTATCGCAATAATCATGGCTTTTCTACTGTCATTTATCATATCCAGAAGGATTTCCAAGCCCATTGATGATATCACCAAATCAGCCGAAAAACTCGGGGAGGGAGAATACGGCATCGTATTCGATGGCGGATATTATTCCGAGATCACGAAACTCGCCGATACTCTGACGTACACGTCGCTCGAACTCGCAAAGAGCGACAACCTCCAGAAGGATGTCATCGCGAATGTGAGCCACGACCTGAGGACGCCGCTCACGATGATAACGTCGTACGCGGAGATGATACACGATTTGTCGGGCAGCGACCCAAAGAAGCGCAACGCGCATCTGCAGGTCATCATCGACGAGGCCGAGCGGCTGAACAAACTTGTCACGGACTTCCTCGAGATATCGCGCATGCAGTCGGGGGTGCAGGAGATCACGCTGACGCTGTTCTCTCTCAAGGAGCTGATCGAGAACACATTGCAGTCGTACACGGGGTTCGTGGAGAAGGAGGGGTTCAAGCTCGTGTTCATTTCGAGCGGCAAGGGCATGATACGCGCGGATGAGGGGCGCATCAAACAGGTCGTCGACAACCTCGTAACGAACGCGTTCAAGTACAATGGGCGCGACCGTACGGTCGAGGTCAAGATGTTTGACGAGGAGGGCTATGTCAGGTGCGAGGTTTCGGACCACGGTATAGGCATACCCAAGAAGGACCTGAAATACATATGGGAGCGATACTACCGCGCGAGCACGAACTACAAGCGCACGAATTCTACGGGCCTCGGGCTCTCCATCGTGAAACAGATACTGCTGCTGCACGGCGCGAATTTCGGGGTGGAGAGCGCCCTCAAGAAGGGCAGCACTTTCTGGTTCGAGATCAAGAAGCCATCGGATGAGGAACTCGCGGAGCTTGAGGCCGAGGGCGGCGAGCAGACCGTCATTGCGGAAGATGGGCTGTCCGATGTGTATGGGGAAAGCGATGACGCCAACGAACCCCAGACAACAAATGCCGATGTGGATGATGAAATGAATAAGGTGGAGATGCTCGACGCACGGGAAAATGCGGATGGGTAAACGCGACACCGTGTTCGTATGCCGGGAGTGCGGATATGAAAGCCCCAAGTGGATGGGTCAGTGTATATGTGGCGCGTGGAACAGCTTTGCCGAGGAGCGCGTGGTGGCTGCAGGGGCGGCGAGGGGCATCGGGGCGGCTGCCGATGCAGGGTTCAGGAGGGCATCGGGCGCTGCGGGGGCGGCGAGGCGCGCCCGTCCCGGCACGGGCAGTCTGCGCGGTGCGGGATATCAGGGCGCCGGGGCGGGCGAAGCGCGCGGTCGGGCAGTCCCTCTGCGCGACGTGGACCCGGCGGCGAAGGGAGGCCGCGCGGCCACGGGCATATCCGAGTTCGACCGCGTGCTCGGCGGCGGCCTCGTGGCGGGTTCGCTCACGCTGATCGCGGGCGAGCCCGGCATCGGCAAATCCACGCTGATACTCCAGGCCGCCGCCAGCCTCGCCTCATCCAAAGGCGCGGCGCTGTACGTATCCGGGGAGGAATCCGAGGCGCAGATACGCCTCCGCGCCGATAGGATCACGGAGGGCGGCGCCATCCCCGAAAACCTCTATATCCTGTCCGAAACAAACATCGAGAGCATAGTGGATATCCTGGGCGAGATTGGCCCCGCCCTGCTCGTAGTAGATTCCGTGCAGACCATGTATACGGACTACATCGAGTCCGCCGCGGGCAGCGTCTCTCAGATAAGGGCCTGCACGAACGAGCTCATGCGCGTGGCCAAGACCACGGACATACCCGTGTTCATCGTCGCCCACGTCACAAAGACGGGAGAGCTCGCGGGGCCCAAGGTGATCGAGCATCTTGTGGACTGCGTGTTGCAGTTCACGGGCGACCGCACCCAGGACATACGCATACTGCGCGCGCAGAAAAACCGCTTCGGCACGACGAGCGAGATCGGAGCTTTCGAGATGCGCGAGGAAGGGCTCGTCGAGATACGCAATCTGTCGGGAACGCTGCTCGAAAATATGGACCGCGCCGCCGAAGGCGCCGTAGCGACGGCTGTATACGAGGGCACCAGGCCGCTGCTGCTCGAGATACAGGCGCTCGCCGCGAGCGGCGGCCCCGGTTTCCCGCGCAGGGCCACCGTAGGCATCGAGCTCGCGCGCCTGAACATGATCGTCGCCGTGCTCGAACGCAAGGCCGGAATAGACCTGTCGACCAAGGACATCTACGTCAACGTGGTCGGCGGGATAAGGCCGGAAGGCACGTCGACGGACCTCGCCGTCGCGCTCGCGATATACTCAGCGGCCAAAGGCGTACCCGTGCCGCCGCGCACCTGCGCCGTGGGGGAGATCGGTCTGACGGGAGAGCTGCGCTCGGTGCGCGGCGCGGACAAGATGGTAGCCGAGGCCGCCCGCCTCGGACTCGCCCGCATCATCCTACCAAAGAAAAACGCCGCCAAGCTCGCCCCCGCCGCGGGAGCGGACATACTGTCCGCCTCCACCGTCGCGGAAGCGATACATCTCATCGCATGAGCTCGCGCCCCGCGCAGGCTCAGCCGCTGAAATCGACCTCCATGAAACTCGACACCTGCGTCTTCCACCATTCCTCGACAAAGCTCACGTGGTCGGGGTGCCTGTTGTACGCGTCGTAGTCGTCCTGCGAGGCGAAGTCGAACGAGAACCCGTATTCATACGGGCACATCGCGTTCGTCTGCCGATAGCGGGAGACATTTGAGGCGTGCGGGATCGACCAAAGCGCCGCCTCAGCTTTCGCAAAGAAAGCCTCGACCCCAATGCCGCCCTCCTCCTCAGATTTCAGATTGAACACCACCATATGCCTGATACTCATATTGCTCCTCCTTTGAACGCTGTATAGCTGTTTCGATAATTGTACACCTACTATTCTCCGATCAGCTTACGTATTTCTGAAACCGTCCAACAATCGTTCGGCTCTATACGTGTCCCCTCTCTGCCTTTGAAAAAAATCAATTCGGGAGTGACGGAGTTGTCATAGACAAGTATCTCGTCGCAAACGTCGACCACCTCCGGCAGCAGCGCCAATGCCTTGGAATAGCGGCTGCGAATCTTATCCTCCGATACATCATGCCCTCCGGCAGCAACCCGCGTCTTCACTCTTGCAACATTGATATCCGCGTTGCATGTAAGCACGTATATGCACCTGACATTATATCCCGCCTCTGACGCCCTTCTCATCAGATCAAGATTGCGTCTTGTGGACAGTACAGTTTCAAAGGCGAAGTCGTATTTCCCTGCCAGTAGCTTTTCACGTAGCTTTTCTGCCTGCTCGGCCGCCTCGATGTCGGTAAGCCTGTAATCCCTCTTGAGTTCATCCGCATTGACATATACGCCGGGCGCCTGTACGCCCTTCGTCGCGGTACTCTTGCCGGAACCGTTCGGGCCCGCAAATACCAAAAGCGTCGGCCCAGCGCACGCTCCCACCTCCCGGCTATACATATTCCCGCGTACCGTCCGGATGCAGCAGATAGGCCTTCTTCTTGGACGTATCGTATTGCGCCACGGGTATGCCGCGTTTCAGGTTGCTGTACACATCAAGAGATACTGATTCGGCGAAAGCCTTTGTCACGTTATCCGGGGAAAAATCGTACTCGCCTCCCGCATCACCCGCGGCATCGCTCCTGCCGACAGAGAACGGAATACCTTTTTCATCGACGGATTTCCGAAGAAACATACTGATTGCGTTCGACATGTTAATGCCAAGATACCTGAAAAGGTTTTCGGCGCTCTCCTTGAGCTCCCTGTCCATGCGTATCGTTACCCTCACGTCCCTTTGCGCTTCCATGATTCACCTCTTTTCCGCTTGTGTCCGACCAAGCATGGGAAATCCAAATTTCATCTACCATGCCTACGCGCATCATACACCATTCCGCCCAACATTTCAACCGTCTGGCGCATATTCGTCATCACTTGGCGCATATTCGGCATCACTTGACGCATATTTGACGTCATTTGGCGCATAACCGTGGAGAAAATCCTGAGCGCGCAAAGGCCATCCCTCCCCGATGCTAGCCCTGTCCCCTATCCCTTTTTATCATAGAAAGCCTTCTCCTCGGAGAATTCCGCCTCGTACCCCCGTTTCAGCTCTTCGGCGCTCTTCACGAGGCTGTCATAGACGCCCTTTTCCTTCAGCCACGCGATGGTTCGGGAGCTCTTCTCCGTGACCGTGTAGGATAATCCCGAGTCGCCGAGTTCCTCCTTTTTGGTCCACGAATAGAGGCTCATGCCCTTGCCCGAGAGCGCCGCCCTTATAGATTCGTACATCGTGCCGCCCGGCTTGGAGGAAGACAGCCACAGCGTGAATATCTCCTTGCCCGGATTCATCATGTCGTTCGCGCCCATCGCCCTGTAGTCCTCGTCGAGGCAGGCCGCAAGCTCCTTCATCGCCCCTCCCGAAAGCTTGCTCCTGATCTCCGTATCGGGGTCTACGTCCATGATATTGTAGGTCGAGCCATAATGCAGCTTCGGAACGTTCAGCGCGTCGTAGCCTAGCAGATTCTCTATCGAAAGGTAATCCTTCACGGAATCCGAAGATAGCAGTCTCGCGTATTCGCCGCTGCCGAGCAGGTACTTACCCGAAAAGACGTAGGAGCGCAGTACCTCGCCGCCGCCCTTCAGCCCGTAGCCTATACTGAACGGTTGGTTCGATCCCCCGACGGGATACGCTACGCCGTCTTCTTCTACGCCCGGATCGCGTATGTACGCCCTGTCCTCCAGGGCCTTGCGCTGAAACGCTATGAGAGTCTCTACATCGTCCTCTCCCTGAACCGGTACATATACGCCGCCGATATAATAACCTGAGTCTATGCTTAAAACACCGTATCTGTAAGGCGGCTCCAGATAGTTGCCCACGTAGAAAGTAGCCGCCTTTACATCCCCCGCGTCCGGCACGCGCGTCTCAAAACCCGTGATGTTCGTCATAGCGCATACGAAGAAGACGGCGGCCGCCGCCGCGAATATGCCGAAGCGCCTCAGCGCGGCAAGGTCGAACACGCGGGCGCTCTTCCTGATTATCATCGTGGCGATGAGAAAAGAGACCACGGCCCCGATAACGGC
>JAISLZ010000038.1 GCA_031277015.1 Eubacteriales Family XIII. Incertae Sedis bacterium
GTGTAAAACTCACGCACGGGAGATAATAGGTGCGTGGGATGGGTGAAGTTGACGGGAGCCAGGTGCCGAACAGACTGCGTATGCCCGCGATAACCTCATCGTATGAAGCGCTATACAAAGGGAAAGGAAATGCTGCCGGCATAAGGCGGATGAATCTACATGAATATGACTAAATCAGCTATATCAATAGAGCGCATCTTACTTCCAGATATTTCCGGGGGGGGGGGCGGAATCATTTAGATTCGCCTCTTTCGTCACGCGAGGGAAGCCTATATAAATCCACCTTATTATATTCAATACTGATACCTAC
This sequence comes from Eubacteriales Family XIII. Incertae Sedis bacterium, assembly GCA_031277015.1. GTDB lineage: Bacteria > Bacillota > Clostridia > Peptostreptococcales > Anaerovoracaceae > JAIRPC01. Next base: position 311 of record JAISLZ010000038.1, read on the forward strand.
GCGGAGCGGACTTTCTGCCCCGCGTTTTTTTGTACGTCTATGCGAGTACGTGGCAGGTTCCCGAGGAAAGCCTGCCACGTATTCGCGACAAACAAAGTTATCGGCCGGTGTCCGCAGGGGTACCTCGCAATATAGATAGAAATAGTTAAAAGGAAGGGAGCAGATAATGAAGATGATTTTCAAGAAACAATGGGCGAACAGGAAAGGCCGCCACGGCTTCACTCTAGTGGAGGTCATCGTCGTCCTCGTCATACTCGCAATACTCGCGGCCATCGCCATCCCCGCGCTGACGGGGTATATCGACAAAGCCGAGGACAAGAAGTATATCGCGCAGGCGCGTAACGCCATGGTATCATTGCGAAGCGTGATTAATGAGGCATACGTCGACGGTGAACTGGACAAACTTAACGCCACCCAAATGTCCACCTTAGTCACCAGTGGAATGGCTATATCCACAGACCATTTGAAATTCTTCAATGTCGGAGGTATACCGGAAATCACAGTAGGGTCATGGCCTGATTTCTATATAAGAGCAGCCAAACTGACGGCGGAACCATTTCCCGCTAATGCTTCATTGATGTACACGCAGCCGAGTTGGTTATTCTATTTCTACGCTCCCAATCCATCATCTCATACCCTGTTTGACGCACCGGCGTTTAGATATGATTATTATCCGAATGGTATGAATTCGGGCAGTTCAAAAAAACCTTATATACATGTTTATTATGGGGTTAAAGGGGTAAAATTGGACAGCAGTGGAACTAAGGTCCTACAGGATGACGCGATATATGATCCTGGCGCAGGCTATACTGTGTTCCATGTGAATCCATAGCCTGTTCTGACGTCAGCGCCATAGAAGCGTCCGTGACATCGCGTATAGTTATAACTCGATGAGATATCTGTGAATAGCGCCACCTATTACGGATAAAGAGGGCGGTTCCCGCGTACTGCGGACCGCCCCCTTTGTTGCGCGGCAGGGGTTCATCTGTGGTATACTTATTCAAATGAAAGGGAGCCGATGGGATCACATAGGTAGCTCTACTGCATTTATTTTATTTTAATAATGAAAAAACTATCGGGGCGCGTCCTGTGGCGCTTCACGGCACGGAGGGATAAATGGCATACTATTTTGACGAACCATCGCGTACTTTCAACGAATATCTGCTTGTACCGGGTTACAGTTCGAAGGACTGCAGGCCGGAGAATGTCGATCTGTCGGCGCCGCTCGTGAAGTGCCGGAGCGGGAAGAAGTCTCCGATAAGGGTAAATATCCCTATGGTCTCGGCCATCATGCAGGCGGTGTCGGACGACCGCATGGCGATCGCGCTCGCTCAGGAGGGGGGGCTGTCGTTCATCTTCGCGTCGCAGGGCATAGAGAGCCAGGCGACGATGATCCGGCGCGTCAAGGACCACAAGGCTGGCTTCGTGAAGTCGGACAGCAATGTGAGGCCGGACCATACGCTCGCGGACATCATCAAGCTGAAGAAGGAGATGGGGCACAGCACGGTGGCGGTCACGGAGGATGGCACGCCGGGCGGGCGCATCGTCGGCATCGTGACGAGCCGCGACTACAGGCAGAGTCGCATGCCGGCGGACCTGAAGGTCAGCGAGTTCATGACGCCGCTCGCGGACCTTATCTACGGCGAGGACGGCATATCGCTGTCGGAGGCGAACGACATCCTCTGGGACCGTAAGCTGAACGCGCTGCCCATCATCGACAAGCAGGGCAGGCTGACGCACTTCGTCTTCCGCAAGGACTACGACAGCCACAAGCAGAACCCGTTCGAACTGCTCGACAGACAGAAGCGCTATCTAGTCGGCGCGGGCGTGAACACCCGCGACTACAGCGAGAGGATACCGGCGCTCGTGGATGCGGGGGCGGACGTGCTGTGCATAGATTCGAGCGAGGGTTTCACGGAGTGGCAGAAGGATACGCTCTCGTGGGTGCGCGCCCGGTATGGCAACAAGGTTAAGATCGGCGCTGGCAACGTCGTTGACCGCGACGGGTTCCTGTTCCTCGCGGAAGCGGGGGCGGACTTCGTTAAGGTGGGGATCGGTGGGGGTTCGATCTGCATCACTCGCGAGCAAAAGGGCATCGGTCGCGGGCAGGCTTCGGCGGTGCGTGATGTGGCTGCCGCCCGCAATGAATATTTCGGTCAGACGGGGGAGTACGTCCCCATATGCAGCGACGGGGGGATAGTCTACGACTACCACATGACGGTGGCGCTCGCGATGGGCGCGGACTTCCTTATGCTCGGGCGCTACTTCGCGCGTTTCGACGAGAGCCCGACGGCACGCCTGAACGTTGGCGGCAACTACGTGAAGGAGTATTGGGGCGAGGGGTCGAACCGGGCGCGCAACTGGCAGCGCTACGATATGGGGGGCGAATCGGGGCTCTCGTTCGAGGAGGGCGTAGATTCATACGTTCCATACGCGGGGCCGCTCAAGGACAATGTGGAGCAGTCGCTCGGCAAGATACGTTCCACCATGTGCAACTGCGGCGTCCTGAATATCCGGGAGCTCCAGAGCAAGACGAAGCTCACCCTTGTGAGCGCCACGTCGATAGTGGAGGGCGGGGCGCACGACGTGATGCTCAAGGAGCCGGGCCAGGTCAATCGTTGAAGACAGCTCTGAAAGATATGACTCTGGAGGAGCTCACGGAGTTCTTCGTCTCCATAGGCGAGAAGCCTTACCGCGCGCGTCAGGTGTTCAGATGGCTCATGAACGGCGCGGCGTCGTGGGACGAAATGACGGATCTCTCCCTTGATCTTCGCAAGCGGCTCGATGCCGCAGCCGCGATCGACTGTCTCCGCATTGCCGATATGGCGGTGAGCGGGATCGACGGCACGCGCAAGTACCTGTTTGAAACAGCGGACGGACTCTATATCGAGGCCGTGCTCATGGAATACTACTACGGCTATTCCGTCTGCATCAGTTCGCAGGCGGGCTGCCGCATGGGCTGCCGGTTCTGCGCTTCGGGCAGGCACGGGCTTGCGCGCAACTTGACGCCTGGCGAAATCGCCGACCAGTACATCATCTGCGAGAGGGATGTGCGCGCGGGGTTCGGCAAAACCCATATTACCCATCTCAAGCACCGGGACGACGAGGGCAGGCCGCGCATAGGTCATATCGTGGTGATGGGCGTAGGCGAGCCTTTTGACAACTACGACAACGTGATGGCGTTCCTGAAAAACGTCACCGATCCTCAGGGGCGCAATCTCGGGCGCAGGCAGATCACCGTTTCTACCTGCGGGCTGATGGAGGGCATGAGGCGTTTCATGGATGATCTGCCGCAGGCCAACCTTTCGCTCTCACTGCACGCGCCGAACGACGAGGTCAGGCGACGCATCATGCCCGCCGCGTCTGCCTGCGGGATTGACGAGCTGATAGGTTTTGCGCGGGAATATTCGCGGACTACGGGACGCAGGTTCTCGTTCGAGTACGCCCTGTTCTCGGGTGTGAACGACAGCGGCGCGTGCGCGGACGAGCTCGCGGGCAGGCTCGCGGGACAAGGGTTTCACGTGAACCTCATCCCCGCCAACCCCGTGCCGGGCCTCGGCTTCGAGGCGCCGCCGCCCGCTCGGGTAGCGGCTTTTGCGGAGCGGCTGATAGTCCGCGGCATACGCACGACGACGCGCCGTGAACTCGGCTCGGACATCGCGGCGGCCTGCGGCCAGCTGCGTAGCGAACGCATCCTGGGCGGCGGCCCATAGCCCCCGCTCACGCCAAGGATAACCACACCTAACAAAGCACGATACGAAGGGAAGGAAATGCCGTCGGCATAGGCCGGACGAGCGTAAAAGGGCATGACTGAATTGACGAGATTAATGAAGCGCAATTCGCTTCTAATTCTTCCCAGGGGGAGCATGGTAATTTAAGCCCGGCCATCAAGGCCAATTTTTCTATTATATCCAATACTGGTACCTACGCGGCGCGGACTTATCGCTCCGCGTTTTTCTGTGCGCCATATCGCAGGGTGGTTCTTCGGTGCGCCGCCTGCACGCAATGCAGCCCTCGGCGAGCCGGCACGCGCCCGCTACAAATCCAGTCATCGGCTGGTATCCGTGACATAAAAAGGTCCGTCCCCACTGTGTACCCTCAGTGCACCCGCGCGACAAACCAAGTCATCCGTTGGTATCCAAAGGGATGCCTCGCAATATAAATAGCAATAGTTAATTTTGGGAAGGAGCAGGAAATGAACATGATACTGAAGAAACGGCTGGCGAACAGAGGCGTGACGCGAAGCGGCTGGGTGGCCGGTCGCTGCCGCAAGGGCTTCACTCTCATGGAGGTCATCGTCGTCCTCGTAATTCTCGCGATACTTGTGGCCATCGCGATACCCGCGCTGACGGGCTACATCTACAAGGGCGAGGACAAGAAGTACATCGGGGGTTTGGGAAGTCATGACTTTGTTGCTATAATAATCAGCCATAACAGTCTCCGGGTACGCTGTGGTTTTGTTCCCTTCATACACTAGGCGTAAAACGCGCTATGATTTTGCTGTATAATAGAACGCGAAGATTAGCGGTTTTGTTTGCCCAGCGAATAGCTTTGGAGGAGATAAATAATATGGTATTTACAGTAGTTGCTTTGCTGTATGTCATTATCATCGTTTTGGTGGTAGTGTTTATCGTCTGGTTCATTCGGACGCTCAATGAGATAAAGCATTCTCTGCTGCGTATAGAGATGAAGATGATGGGCGATGATCCCGTGACCGGCGACTCGGACGGGCGGAGCGGGGGCTGGGACGGGCGGAGCGGAGGGGCGATCTTGATTTTGTTATGATGCGGAGCGGCGCCGCGGAAGGGATGCGAATGGAATTTGAAAGTATTTGGGTGGTGGATTTCGGTGGGCAGTACAACCAGCTCATCGCGCGGCGTGTTCGCGAGGCGAACGTTTACGCGGAGATCGTGCCGTATGAGCGCGTGATGGAACGGATCGGCGCGGCGCGCGGCGTCGGGTGTGCGGACGGTTCGGCGGCGGATGGGCGCGTGGCGGTGGCTGGAGACGACCGTGAGGAAAATATTCCCAATAAAACCGGTGAGCTCCCTGCGGGCATCATCTTCACGGGCGGCCCGAACAGCGTCTACGAGGACGGCGCACCGGTGCTGCCGGTTTCTTTTTTTGAACTTGGGATTCCCATACTCGGCATCTGCTACGGGGCGCAGCTCATGGCGCACGCGCTCGGCGGCAAGGTGGTCAGTCCGGATTTCAAGGAATACGGGAAGGTCAGGCTATACCAGGGGGCCGGCGCATCCGGTTCGGTAGACGGTGCTTCGGATAACGAGGCAGGCGGCAAATCGGGCGACTTAGGTGGTATTACAGACGTACCGACAGGCGCTAACTCATCTGCGGAGGCAAAAACGAGCGAACTTTTTTATGGCATAAGTGATGGGCAGCATTGCTGGATGAGCCATACCGACTATATCGCGGAGGCTCCGGGCGGCTTCGTCGTGACGTCGTTCACAGACAACTGTCCGACGGCTTCGATGGAGGATGCCGCGCGGAAGCTGTATGGCGTCCAGTTCCATCCCGAGGTGCATCACACCCCTTTCGGGCAGGAGCTTCTGAGGAATTTTCTCTATCGCGTGTGCGGCTGCAAGGGCACTTGGACCATGGCAGGGTTCGTGGAGTCGAAGATCGCGGAGATCAGGGCGCGCGTGGGTGAGGGGAAGGTGCTGTGCGCCCTCTCGGGCGGGGTGGACTCGTCGGTCGCCGCCGTCCTGACGCATCGGGCCATCGGCGACAACCTCACCTGCGTCTTTGTCGACCACGGGCTGCTCCGCAAAGGCGAGGGCGATCAGGTCATGGAGGTCTACGGCAAGCAGTTCAATATGAAGATCATACGCGTGGACGCAGCCGAGCGGTTCCTGTCCAAACTCGCGGGCGTGGACGACCCCGAGCGGAAGCGCAAGATCATCGGCGGCGAGTTCATCGCGGTGTTCGAGGGAGAGGCTGCGAAGCTCATGCGCGGGGGTGGAAATATGGACGGCGGGGTGGCGGGAGCAGCCGGCTCGGAATCCGGTTCGGGCGTTGGTGATGCTGACAGAGTTGCAGTGACGGTATCTGTGCCGGGCAGCGGAGGACTAGGTGGTTTCGGCAAGCAAAACGATGAAGGTGACGATAATCAGCATGATGGGAATGGTGGCGAGAGCAGCAAGTGCGATAATCATGGCGAGAGCGATAAGGGCAAAATATCTAATTCAGAGATTAATTTCCTGCTTCAGGGAACAATATACCCAGACGTTGTAGAGAGCGGCGGAGGCGGCGGGGGCGCCGCCGTCATCAAGTCGCACCACAACGTCGGCGGGCTCCCTGAAAGCATGGGCCTGGAACTTCTCGAACCTCTGCGCCTGCTCTTCAAGGACGAAGTGCGCGCCGTCGGAGAAGAACTCGGCATTGCGCCCGCGCTCGTATGGCGGCAACCATTCCCCGGACCGGGCCTCGCCATCCGATGCCTCGGCGAAATCACCCCGGAGAAACTTCACATCATACGCGAGTCCGACGCCATCCTGCGAGAGGAGATAGACGCCTATAACGAAAGGCTTTTCGAGAAGACCGGCAAACGCAACTACGGGGCTACCTACGAAGTCGCTGGCGGCGAGAACACCAGCGGCGATAGCGGCAGTGACAATGGCGACAGCGGCAGGGATGGCAGCGAAAAGAGCGACAGCGGCGAGCGGGCTGTATGGCAATATTTCACGGTTCTTCCAAATATCCGTAGCGTCGGCGTCATGGGCGACTCCCGCACCTATGACTACGCCGTCGGCATCCGCGCTGTCACCTCCGTCGACGGCATGACCTCCGACTGGGCGCGCCTTCCCTACGATCTGCTTGAAACCATTGCAGGTCGCATTGTCAACGAAGTGGACGGCGTCAACCGCGTCCTCTACGACCTGACCAGCAAACCCCCCGGCACGATAGAGTGGGAGTAAATCGCGAGCGACGTAATGTTGTTGAAATACCAATGATTTTCGTAACGTTTTTTCTTGAGTGATTGCAAAATGATGGCACTTTATTTTTCGTGACGGGCTTACTGTTTCCCGAGCTCGTTTAGGTTGCGGGTATAACGGTCTTCGTCATAAGGCTCGTTGTTCTTCAGGGTATCGTATATTTCCTCGAGCAAGACAGCGGCAATCATCTCTTTTGCTTTCTTCTTTGAAAATCCCTCACGTAGAAGCCGCGCGAATGTTTCTGTTGCAATCGGAGGATCTCCATCGCGTAGTTGGTTATCAACCGCTTCAAGTATCTGATTGCGTAAATGATAATTCACTTCCATATTTGTTGCCCTCATTTCTTGTACCGCGAAAAGTCGGGATTGATTTTGACCGCGATGTGTCCGTCCTTTGTAATCAGGTGGCTTGAGTTCATAAGGCCGATCTTTGCTTCTTCTATGTCCGCTTCATATTCGGCCATTGCGGCTTGATGTCCTTTTCGTTCCGCTTTCGGGACATCCTCGGTTTTCATCTTCTCAAGTTGATTCTTCGCATTGCCCCATCTTGCGAGCGCGTCGTTGACAGAATAATCGTCTATGTGCAGGGTGAGCGTTTTAGGATTGATTTTGCGTTTGCTGTCTTTCTTGCCGTCAAAGTTGATACCGACCTTTTCATCAATCGCAAGTATGAGTGAAATAATATCGGCGTCTGTTTCAATTTCAGGCGGCGCAAGGGCATAGACAGTCACTCCAAGCGCGTCGGCGATCTTCTTGATCTGGTCCGGCTTTGGGTTGCGCTGGCCGATCTCGTATTTGCGGATTGACGCTTCGAGCAGCCCCGCTCCGTTTCCCAGTTGCTTTTGAGTCAGGCCGCGTTGCTCTCTGAAAAATTTGATTCTTTGGCCTATGTGTATCTGTTCAGTCATTATTGTGTCGCCTCCTTGATGGAACAACTATACAACACAAATGTATCTCATGCAAGGACAAATATGCCGTGGGCTCTTTCTGTAACAAAAGCGAAAATGAATGACGTGAGAGAAAGACAATTAACAGACACAAAAGGCTTGACAAGACACAAATATGACGCGTATAATTATAGACACAAAGAGGTCTGATGATATCAGGCTGCCAATGTTATCGTCAGCGATGGCGATACGCATAGCGAGACACGCGGAGGGCAGCCGCGAAACAAAATGCCGGGTAGGTCAGAAATACTCTAAGGGCGGTTGAATAGATAGTTATCGTGAATTTTGATTATTGCCCCGCACCATACTTAGTTGGTGGAGTAATAGAGAAAGAAGGTGATCAGCACGGTCAAATTGTACCTTACAGCGGATGAGGTTTCGGAAATGCTCGGAATCAGTAAAGGTCATGCCTGCGCTATGATCCGTGACTGCAATGCCAAATTGCAGCAAGATGGATATCTTACGGTAGCAGGGAAGGTTCCGAAAAAGTTTTTCGGGAAGAAGTATTTTGGTTTTGATGAAATGATAAAGGAGGAAGATGATGCCGGCATATAAGGATAAGAGGACGAATAAATGGTATTGCCAGTTCCGTTATCGGGATTGGCAAGGTAATAACAAAAGTAAATTCAAGCGTGGATTCGCTACGAAGCGCGAGGCAGTGGCATATGAGCAGGATTTCAAACGCCAGAATGAAGGCAGCCTTGAAATGACACTCACGGAATTTCTCTATATCTATGAACGCGACCGCCGTCCACGGATGAAACTCAACACATGGATTTCAAAAGAGTACGTCATCAATGACAAAATTCTGCCGCACCTTGGCGACAAGAAAATGTGCGATATTAAGGCGACGGACATCATCGCGTGGCAGAATAAACTGATGCAGATGGAGAGCGGCGCAGGCGAGCCGTATTCTCCGACGTACCTGAAGACAATCAACAACCAGTCGACGGCAATCTTCAATCACGCAGTCAAGTTTTATGAACTGAAGAAGAATCCGTGTCACGCGGCGGGGGCTATAGGAAAGAAGCACGCAAATGAAATGTCGCTTTGGACATCGGATGAATATTTGATGTTTCGGCAGACCATCAAAGATGAACCGGAAATATATCACGCTATAGAAATGCTTTACTGGTGCGGTATGCGTCTGGGTGAAATGCTCGCACTGACATACGACGACGTCAATCTCGAAAAGAAGACCGTGCGCATCAATAAATCCTACCAGCGTATAAAAGGTAAAAATGTGGTTACGGGGCCTAAGTCGTAAAAGAGCAACCGTGTGATTGCGATGCCGGACGAGCTGTACGCGGAGATGAAAAAGTTTTTCGGGATGCACTATTACTTCGACAAGGGGAATCGGATTTTCCCCATAAGCAAACACAAACTCCGCGATGTAATGAAGTGCGGTGCGGCGAAAGCGGGTGTGAAGAAAATACGGATTCACGATCTAAGACATTCTCATGCATCATTACTCATTGAGATGGGATTCTCGGCGGTAGCTATCGCAGACCGCCTCGGCCATGAGAGTGTCGAGATCACGTTCCGCTACGCGCATCTGTTACCGTCGCAGCAAATGTCGATGGCGGACAAATTGTCGGCGGTGATGGAACCGCGAAACGAACAGGAGTCCACTTCTCAACATAGTAAAGTGATCAGACTGCATAAGTCAGCAGGAGGCGGAACGTGAGCTTGAGTGACGGTCATGACGATATTTCACGCCAAATCAGAAATGTCGTCATATCGTCATGGTAGCGTCCATAGGACGCTCATGCCCCGCAGGGCGCAAAGCGCTTTTGCGTTACTTTTGGCCAAAGTGTACCGTCATCATTCATGAAGCCGCTCAATGAATCGAATAAATCGTAGGATTTTTGGATTCCCAACCCGTTCATCAACTTCATGTGCGAAGCAAAGAATTCCTTTGATTTAGGGTCACTATCGACCATAATGCAGTTTCTATCTTCCTCAATGCAAACGCGTCCAGTTGTTCCAGACCCTGCGAAGAAATCAAGTACAAACGACCCCGGATATGAGAGTGCTTTAACAAGTCGGCGGACAATCTCCAATGGCTTTTGTGTAGGATGTCCTACCCGCTCTTTTGAATTGCCGTTCAAGCGTCCAATCTCCCAAACATTTGTGGGATTCTTGCCTTTTGCCACGTTTTCAGGATTCAAGCGTTTATCTTTCAAGTATAGCTGCATGGTTTCTTCATCGAATTTTATTCGGACAGAATCCAAGTCAAAGTAATACTTATCGGTTTTGGTCAACCATATTATTTCTTCATGCCTGTTTGCAAAATACCGATGTGCGCTCATGCCGTTTTTGTAGTACCATACAACAGTATTCACCAGTCTGAATTTTGTTTTATGCCTCGTGTAGTAAATGATTTCAATTAAATCGCCAGACTTAATATCTTGAAATTGTGTACCGCCAAATATCGCACAACTACCATTAGGAGAGAGAACGCGATAAGCCTCGTCAATCCATGATGAAGCCCACTCGATGTAATTGCTAAAAGTATCCCAAACAGAGATGTCGAGATTATAGGGGGGGTCAATAAGAATCAACTGAACAGAGTTATCTGGTAGGGATTTCAGTACGTCCAAGCAATCAGCGGTTATCAACGCTTGTTTAGTTTTTTCGGGAACGGCAAAGTCAATATGACTTTTATGCTTGATGTCATCCCTGTTCATTCTGTTCAGAGCGATATGTCCTTTGTTGAAATGAGATTTGTTAGGCATTTAATTATTCCTCCGTCACAAGTTCAAATTTGTTAAGGTAATACTGTGGAGTGAGGAAGTCATTGCCCAAACGCTCACGCAGTTTCGATACAATGTCCTCGTCTTTCAACGAACCACCAATAATACTTGCTTTCCTGCTTTTCAGAGTGGCGGCATTTTCAGCGTCATCCAATCGTAGTAGGCTGTTACATAAAAGCAATTTTTCGATATATACGTTTGAACGGTCAGACCACAATACCCCGATTGATTCAAGCACGTTAAGCAAGAACGGTATTCTATGCTCCGCACCTGTATCTGTTGGTGGCTCAATACCATTGCGGTCGCAATATTCAATAACCGTTGGCGATTTGAAAAAAGATGTGTAAATGGTCTTTTTGGTTTCTTGCATTATGCGTAAGTCAGCAAAAATGAAATAGACAAATTGACTAATCGCGTCCATCTTCAACATGGTCGAAGCATAAGTGTTGCGTTCGTTTTCTCGTGTTTCCAAATAATCTCTAATGCTCTGCGTAAAGTATTCAGTTCCTTGTTCAAATTCCCAAGAATAAGCCTTTGTAGCTTTGTTCTTGAAAGAAAAGTCCA
>JAISLZ010000098.1 GCA_031277015.1 Eubacteriales Family XIII. Incertae Sedis bacterium
GCTGTGTCGGCGCCTGTGTCGGCGCCTGTGTCGGCGCCTGTGTCGGCACCTGTGTCGGAAAAGTCCGGCGCAATATCCGTGCCATTAGCCCCGGGGCCAGAGGCTCCGTAGGCGTCTCCTTCGATGTAGGTCACCGGGCCGTCCGCGCGGGCGCCGGGGGATTCCAGTATGGCCGCCAGTTCATCCCACGCGTCGGGATCGCCTTCGGAGTACAGGGACTTCTCGATGTCCGGGCCGCGCAGGCTGTCGAGGGCGGTCGCATCATGTGAGCCGGCGTCGCCGCCCGCGCTGCCGGAACTTCCGGAACTGCCGGGAGCGGCCGTGTCCTGCGAGCTGCGCCTAGGACCGCAATACCGCGACACGACGGCGGCCCTATGCCCCGCCGCAAGTTCATCCGCGAGACGGGCGTACAGCTCCTTCGTACCGGCGAAGTGGCTATCTGTTCCGGGCTCCCCTCCCGCTGCATTTTTTTTATTCATAATTTCCTTCTTTCTGATGGTCATGTGTAGGATATGCGGGATAATATGTACTGGTTGATGGAAACGCCTTCTTCCGCTGCGCGAATAGCCACTTTTCGATGTATGTCTGACGGTATGCGCAGAGTGAGATTGCCTTTGTAATTCTTGGTACCGAATGGTTCAGGGACGGCCTCACCATCTTCCCTCATCCATTCGATAGCGGCCGTGACCGCGTGCTCGGCCGCCTTGAGCGCTTTTCCGGGGGTATTGCCATGGGTCATGATGGACGGAAATTCCAGGCAGTGGGCGATATGGGCTTTATCTTCCTCTGACCACTCGACACGAAAGGTGTATTTTTCTGTTGCTTTGTCATTCTTTATCATTTGGCGCTGTTTCCTTTTAACTTTTCTATAGCCTTTATCAGTATTTTCACCTGATAGGGTTTTGCCATCTTGCCATCCTTTTGAATATTGATTATTGGGTCGTCCGCCCAAGGAGTCCTGAAAATATGGTGGCTACCGTTAATGCGCGGATTACCAAAGTATATATTGCATGAGGTATAGGGTGCTACCCGAACCCGCCTAACGGCTGTATGTCAACGCAGACGAGGTCGGAAAATTTCACGTTATTTGGATGGTCAAGGGTCTTTGTGCCCACAAAGAAATGATAGCACATACGCTATCGGCTGTCAATGCGTGCGCAGGGTCATATGCACTATACTAATTTCGCTGTCTTTGATCGCCGGGATGTTCTTGTCAACTTGACATGAACGTCGAAGGAGATTATACTGTTATGCAGACGGTTTTGCGACGTGGGCGCCAATGGGCCGTGCCGGCGTCGCAAATCTTGAGCATGCAGTTGTATGTAGCTGTATGCAGTTGCCCGTCACGTAAATAAGGAGGGAACTATGAGCGGATATTCCATTGGGGAGCTGAAAAGCAATTTTTCATCCATATTGCGCCGGGTGCAGACGGGTGAAGAGGTCGAAATATTATATGGCAAGCGCAAAGAGGCGATCGCCAAAATCGTCCCGCTCAGAAAAGCCTCAGGCAAGCGGACGCTCGATATCCTGAAAGGAAAAGCCTCGTTCACCTACAAAGGCGACTGGGAGATGACGCCGGAGGAACTGCTTGGGCAATGAGATACCTGATAGATACCCATGTGCTTATCTGTGCGCTCACGGACAGCCGGAAACTCACGAAGGACGTAAGGGCGTTGTTGACCGACCGATCGAACGACATCCTTGTCAGCATGGCGTCGATACTTGAGATCGCGATCAAAATGTCAGTCGGCAAGCTCGAACTGAGGGGCGGCATATCAGTAAGGGACATCGAGAACGCGGCGAGCGACATAGGGTTTGAGATGATAGATATAGGGAGCGGTGACTGTTCTGCGCTTGTCAGCCTTCCGTTTGCCAGAGGGCACAAAGACCCGTTCGACAGACTGCTTGTTTCGCAGGCCATCGAACGCGGTATCACCCTTGTTTCGATTGACAGAAGGCTCGTGTGCTATGCAACGCATGGGCTGAGGCTTTATGGAAGATAAAATAACCGCTGTATATGCCCGCGCCGTGGAGCTTGTTGAGAAGATGACATTGCGTGAGAAGGCGGCGTTGTGTTCGGGGCGCGGCTACTGGCACACTAAGGCCGTAAAGCGCCTCGGGCTCCGGCCCATCATGCTCGCGGATGGGCCGCACGGGCTCAGGAAGCAGGGGAGGCTTGGGAGTGCGTTCGGCATCGGCGGCAGCACACCGGCGACCTGCTTCCCTACGGCGTCCCTGACAGCGTGCTCGTTTGACCGGGAGCTGATAAGGGAGATAGGGGAGGCGATAGCGGAGGAAGCTGCGGACCAGGGCGTATCCATCGTGCTCGGGCCGGGAGTGAACATCAAGCGTGGGCCCCTCGGCGGGCGCAACTTCGAATACTTCAGCGAGGACCCATATCTCAGCGGGGAGTTCGGCGCGGCCTTCGTGCGTGGAGTGCAGGGGGGACGCGTCGGTGCGTGCGTAAAGCACTTCGCCGCGAACAGCCAGGAGACGAACCGGATGGTTTCCGACTCCGTGATGGACGATGGCGTGCTCAGGAACATCTACCTCCCCGCGTTCGAGAAGGTTGTAAAGGAGGCGCAGCCGGCGGCTGTCATGTGCAGCTACAACAAGCTGAACGGCACATACGCATCGGAGAACAAATATCTGCTGACGGACATCCTGCGGGGCGAATGGGGTTATCGCGGCGCGGTGATGAGCGACTGGGGGGCGACGTCGGACCGTGCGCTCGGTCTCGCGGCAGGGCTTGACCTGGAGATGCCGGGCTCGGGATGGTACAGCACGCGGGAGATCATGCGGGCGGTGAAGTCCGGGAGATTGAGTGAAGCGGACCTAAGCAGGGCGGTCGCGCGCGTTGCGGAGCTGGCGCTGGAATATCCGGTGGCGCAACAGCAGGGAACGGCGGGGGTGGCGCCTGCCGGAAAGGCCGGCTCGCCCTCAGGCGCTCGTGGCGTAGCAGACGACATGTACGAGCGGCATCACGCTTTGGCGCGGCGCGCGGCCGCGGAGTCTGCCGTGCTGCTGAAAAACGAGGGCGGCGCGCTTCCGATAGCGCCCGGAGCGAAGGTCGCGGTCATAGGTGAGTTCGCGCGATCTCCGAGATACCAGGGCTCGGGGTCGAGCAGGGTCAACCCGGTGAGGCTCGACTGCGCGTGGGATGAGCTGAGGCGCGACTTCCCAGATGCGGTATTCGCGCCGGGCTACGCGCTTCACGGGCGCGGCGCGGATGGCGCGGGTGCGAGCCATGAGCCCCGTGCGGAAAGCGGCTCTGCATATGTGAAAGATTCTGTGCCGCCAAAAGCGCGTACGCTCATAGACGAAGCCGTGCGCGCCGCCGACGAGGCCGATGCCGCTGTCGTGTTCGCCGGGCTGCCGGAAGAATACGAGAGCGAAGGCTTTGACCGTGAGTCGCTCGCCATGCCGCCGGAACACGGTGAGCTCATCCGCGCCGTATGCGCGGCGAACAGGAACACCGTTGTCGTCGTGCAGGCGGGCGCGCCCGTGGACCTCTCCCCCGCGGCGGGCGCGGCGGCGATACTGTACGCCTATCTCGGCGGCCAGGCGGGCGGCGGCGCCATCGCCGATGTCCTGACCGGCAGGGTGAACCCGTCCGGCAGGCTCGCCGAGACCTTCCCCGTGCGTCTTGAGGACACGCCCTGCCACGGGAACTTCGGGACGGACCGCCGCCTTGTCGAATACGAGGAGAACGACCTGGTGGGCTACCGGCACTACGAAGCTATGGGCATACCCGTCGCCTATCCGTTCGGGCATGGCCTGTCATATACCACCTTTGCGCACTCGAAAGAGACGGCCACCGACATCGGCGGCGGCGTGAAACGCGTGTCGGTGACGGTCACGAACACAGGCAGCCGCGCCGGCGCCGAGACCGTGCTGTTCTACGGCGCGCGCGCGCCGGGTACGCTAGGCATCCATGGAACATCGTGCGGGCGGGACGCTCTGGACATACCCCGGCGCGCATTATGCGGTTTTGGTAAAACTTTCCTGCAACCAGGCGAAAGCGCCACGGTCAGCGCGGATATAGCTGATATAAAGGAAGGCTCGCCTCCCTCGGCGCCTGGTCACGCCGCCCCGCCGCACAGCGCCGATGTGGCCAAAACGACGGTAAGCGCCAACAATGCCACCCCACCCACCCGCGCCCGTTTCGGCCAGGACTCCACCCTCGGCGACATCAAGCGGACGCCGGCCGGATTTGTCTGCTGCTTCGCGGTGCGGCTCATACTCACCCTCATATACGGCACGGGCGCGTCCGGCAGACGCATGGTGCGCGCCATAGTGGACGAGACGCCGCTGCGCACCATATCGTCGATGAGCGGCGGCCTGTTCCCTCGCCCCCTCGTGAACGCACTGGTCGCCCTAGCAAACCTGCGCCACGGTGTAAAGTATTTCTGGGATAATTGAATCAGGGAGAATGTGGTAAGGGAGGAGCCATTGTATGGCTCCATCTCCCCGCCGTTCCTTGATATAACGCAGGGCATTTCCGTGAC
>JAISLZ010000107.1 GCA_031277015.1 Eubacteriales Family XIII. Incertae Sedis bacterium
GTCATAGCGCTGGAGGCGGACCTTCCTGTGACCGTACCCGGCATACAGTTTGACCGCCAGTGCGCGTCGGGCCTTGAGACGATCTGCATGGCCGCGGCCATGATAGAGAGCGGGCACGGCGACGTCTATGTCGCGGGCGGCGCGGAGAGTATGACGAACAACCCCTATTTCATGAGCAAATCGAAAAGGGCGTACAGCTATCAGTATCCGGAGTTCAGCTACGTCCTCATGTCGCCGCCGAAGATCGGCAACCCGGATATGGGCGTGACGGCCGAGAACGTGCTGAAGGAGCATCCGGTATCGCGCGAGAAGATGGACGAGTTCGCGCTGGACAGCCACAGGAAGGCAGTGAAGGCGATCAAGGAGGGCAAGTTCAAGGAGCAGATAGTCCCTGTGACCATCCGCGTGAAGCGGCAGGAGGCGGTATTCGACACGGACGAGAGCCCGCGCGAGGACGCGAGCCTCGAATCCCTCGCAAAGCTCAGGCCGGTCTTTGTGAAGGACGGCTCCGTCACGGCCGGCAACAGCTGCCCGATGAACGACGGGGCCTCGGCCGTGGCCATTGTGAGCGCGGACAAGGCCGCCGAGCTAGGCGCGAAGCCGCTGCTGAAGGTAAAGGGCTTTGCATCCGTCGGGCTCGACCCGAACGTCATGGGTTTCGGGCCGATAGGCGCGGTGCGCAAGCTGCTTGACCGGACGGGCGTCACGCTGGACGAGGTGGAGCTGATAGAGATCAACGAGGCGTTCGCCTCGCAGTCGATAGCGTGCATAGAGGAGCTCGGACTTGACCCGGCGCGCGTGAACAGGAACGGCGGGGCGATAGCCCTCGGCCATCCGCTCGGAGCGACTGGCGCCATCCTCACGACGAAGGCTGCCTACGAGATGCAGGGCGCGGAGCGCAAGTACGCCATCGTCACGATGTGCGTGGGTGGCGGCGAAGGTTCGGCCGCGCTGTTTGAGCGCCCGTAGGAAATTTGTTTGGGAAGCGAGGCTGACATGAAGAACATCACAGGCAAAGCAAGAGATTGGAAAAAAATACCGCTGTGGAAGGACGTGACGGACGAGCAGTGGAATGACTGGAAGTGGCAGATAGCCCATAGGCTGAACCGTGTCGAGGATATAGAGCAGGTCATAAGCCTGACGGACAAGGAAAGGGGCGATATATCGAAGGTCATGGACGGATTCCGCGTCGGCATCACGCCGTACTACGCGAGTCTCATAGACCCGGACGACCCGGACGACCCCGTACGGCTCCAGGCCGTGCCGAGGATCAACGAGACGTACCGCGCGAGCGCTGATATGGACGACCCCCTCCACGAGGACGCGGATTCGCCCGCGCCGGGCCTGACCCATAGATATCCGGACCGCGTGCTGCTCCTGATAACGGACCAGTGCTCGATGTACTGCCGTCACTGCACGAGGCGCAGGATCGCGGGCGAGACCGACGGAGTACGCACGAGGGACGACATCGACAAAGCGATCGAATACATCAGGAGAACCGAGCAGGTGAGGGACGTGCTGCTTTCCGGCGGCGACTGCCTATGCGTGTCCGACGACAAACTGGAATACATCATATCGGAGCTGCGGAAGATCGACCACGTAGAGATAGTCAGGCTCGGCTCGCGTACGCCGGTGGTCATGCCGCAGCGCATCACGGACGGTCTCGTGAATATGCTGAAGAAATACCAGCCCGTCTGGCTCAACACGCATTTCAACCATCCCAAGGAGATGACCGCCGAAGCCGCCGCCGCCCTTGCGAAGCTCGCAGACGCAGGCATACCCCTTGGCAACCAGAGCGTGCTGCTCAAAGGCATCAACGACGACCCTGAGACCATGCGCGACCTCATGCACGTCCTCGTCATGAACAGGGTGCGCCCCTACTACATCTATCAGTGCGACCTGTCGACCGGCATAGAGCATTTCCGCACGAGGGTGTCACGCGGCATAGAGATCATCGAATGCCTGCGCGGGCATACCTCGGGGTTCTGCGTGCCGACCTTCGTCGTCGACGCGCCGGGCGGCGGCGGCAAGATACCCGTCATGCCGCAGTACCTCGTATCGCAGTCGCCGGAGCGCGTGATACTGAGAAACTACGAGGGCGTTGTGACGACATACACGGAACCGTCGTGCAAGAATGACGCTGAGCGAAAGGCGAAGGACGACTATCTGTACGAAGGCGTCGCCGGGCTCGTCGAAGGCGAAAAGCTCGCCCTCGAGCCCAAGGACCTCGCTCGCCACAACAGGAAATAGGGCAGGAGTTTCCCTGTCAGCAGCCTTGTGGAGCTCGATGTGCGACGTGTGACGTGCATCCCTGAAGGGATTGTATTAAAATATCAGGATCAAGAAAGGAAAAGACGACAGCCATGGCTCAGAACAACGTACTCAACGCGGATTTTTTTCGTGAATACCCGCGCATAGACAGCGGCAAAGGCATCTATATGTACACCGAGGACGGTACGGAGATCATCGATGGCGCATCGGGCCCTGTGCTCGTGAGCCTGGGGCACGGCATAGAGGAGATAGCGGACGCCATGCGCGAACAGGCTGTCAAGCTGGCTTTCGCGCACAGGGACGACTGCGTGACTCCCGTGCTCGAGAAATCGTGCGCCACGTTCACGGAAGCGTCGGACGGATATCTCTACAAAACTTTTCAGGTGGCGGGCGGCTCCGAGGCCAACGAGATAGCCATCAAGCTCGTGCGCAACTATCATCTCGTGCGCGGCACGGGTAGCAAGTACAAGATACTGGCGCGTTGGCAGAGCTATCACGGATCAAGCATGGGAGTGCTCGCGCTCAGTGGTTTCACCAAGCGACGTTCAGGGTACGAACCCTACCTCTTCGAGCACGGCCACATCGCGCCCTGCTACTGCTACCGCTGCTGGTTCGATCAGAAGCCTGAGAGTTGCGGGCTTCAGTGCGCGCAGGCGCTCGAGAATGAGATACTGGCGCAGGGCCCTGAAACGGTGGCGGCCTTCATCGCCGAGCCCATCTCTGGCATGTCGCTCTGCGCCGCCGAGCCGCATGAAGGCTACTTTAAACGGGTGCGCGAGATATGCGACAAATACGACATAGCGCTTATCGCTGACGAGGTCATGACGGGCTTCGGGCGTACGGGCAGGATGTTCGCCTATCAGCACTTCGGCATGGACCCCGACATCGTGGTCACAGGCAAGGCCGTCAGCGGTGGCTACTTCCCTCTCGCTGCCGTCTCGGTCACGGAAGGTTTTTACAAGCAGCTTTACGACAACAAGGGTGACTTCACTCCCGGCTACTCGTGGTCGGGCAACCCGCTGGGCGCGGCCGTGCAGCTCGCAGCCTACGGCTATCTGACGCGCAACAAGCTCGTGGAGAACTGCGCCAGGATGGGCACCTACCTGAAAAAGCGTATCACGGAGATTGCGGAGCGCCATCCGACATTCGGTGACATCAGGGGCCGCGGCCTCATGGTCGGCATCGAGCTCGTGAAGGACAGGGACACGAAGGAGCCCATAGACCCGTCCGTGAAGTTCTCGCTCCAGGTCAATCGCGAGGCTCTCGCGCAGAACATGATCATCGAGTCGAGCTCCGGCTGCAACAGAGGCCAGTCGGGAGACGCCCTCGTCATATCGCCCGCCTTTGTCATCACTGAGGGAGAAGTGGACAAAATAGTGGACAGGCTGGATGGAGTGATGACAAAGGTAGAGGCCGCGAACGGCTTCCATGTGTTTCCTTAAAAATACCGCGAATGGAAAGGAGGTAGGTTTAAGTCTAATCATAGAACCATCCCCCAGGGGGAAGCGGACCACGTGAAAGGATATCTTTTAAGAAGGAGGTATGTGATGACAAAGTTAGCGAAGTTAAGCAGATGGAGGTTGATGCTTGCTGCGGCGATTGTTATTGTCGCATGCGCATTGCCGGCCTTCATCCACGCCGCGGAGGAGGGCGCGGCAGGCGGATA
>JAISLZ010000009.1 GCA_031277015.1 Eubacteriales Family XIII. Incertae Sedis bacterium
CAGCACCTTAGCGACGAGGAGTACGAATACGACTTCTCAGATGCCCTCGACTACCCCATCGACGAATACGCGATGGCATTCGAAAGCATGGAGGAGGATGAGGAGGAGCTTTACGACGACCGTGACGAATAAGGATATTTGAATACCGTATATTTAGTTTAATCAATTACCGAGAGAATGGGTCAACACGACCAAATCACATCATCGTTGCTGGGTGCCGAAATCAGTATGTCATACATACAGGAATATTTTGACGCAAATAAATATCCAGCCGGCTACTCCCATACCCAGATTTCCAGCCTGGACATTATCTCCTGCATCTTGCCTAGTTGAGCATAGCTGCCGGTAATGCTGATGGACTCTTTGCCATTCCTCCGCATTATAGCGGATTTGTCGGCGCTCTTTGACGCAAACTCCCGGTCCCCCCTCTCGTCCTTGATGTATTCTACGTCCCCGGTTACTGTATTGCGCAGTAGGACATACATGAAGTTCTCGTGAAGCTCAGCGTCGTCGCCGGACTCGAACTTGCTATATACGACCGCTATGCCGTCTTTTTCGGCCTTGCGGGCCACAATGATTTTGAGGTTGTCGGAGGCTTTGCCCGATTCGACCTCAATGACTTTATACCCGCCATCCTCCATCATCTTCGTGAATTCTTCGGCGCCTTGCATCTCGTCCGCGCATGAGCCTAGCGCAACTGCGCAGATCAGCAGGCAGACCAGTCCCGCAGCTGCCGGTTTGGCCATAGGCATGGGCATATGCAGCATGAGCAGTCCCTCTACATTACCTTACTGAGGAGGAGGCACGTGCGGCGCCGGCGCCACCACCTCGTCCGTGTATTTCAGCAGGCCGCTCGCGCGCTCGTAGAACGCCGCGGTAGCTGTACCTATATACATATAGAGCAACCCCATAGTGACAGCCGAAGCCAGCGATACCAGGACCGTGTAAGCGAGCGATGAGCCCGTGATGATGCTAGAGGGTGAAGCGAGCGTGACCATCGCCGAAAGCGGCATCGTGATAAGAACGTTGATGAACACGGCGACGATGGCCCATCCGATGAATGATAGATCGAGGCAGAACAGCTTCCACTTGTTGCCCCGCATGAGTTCCTTGCTGATATTTAGAGCTTCAAGAGGACCCGTATCCGGATTGTCGATAAGGATAAAAAACGCAAGTCTGTAGCGGTAGGCCGCGATGATACCAGGGATGATGAACAGCATGGTCCACAGAAGGGTGAATATCGCCATAAGCAGAAATAGTGCCAGGGAACGGCTGTAGTGGGAAAACCCCGAAAACAGCATCCCCGTAGGGGCTTCCTGCCTACGCCGATATCTCAGGAACACGGCCATGACGCCGAACATCAGTGCGCCGCTCACGAGCAGCTCGTAGAGCCAACTGTAAGCGCCGTTAGATAACTCCGATACCGTTTTTATGTATTCATTCTGCGAAATAGCTCCATGTAGAAAGTCAGCGTAGGCTTCCGTCAATCTGCTCATGTTGTCGCCGGGTATACCGATCCATCCGGACAGCGCATAAATCATCATGATAGGAAGGGTGATCATGAGTATATAGATCAAGCCCTTGAGGAAAGCATCGCCCCACCTGTCCTTCAAACCCTGCCTTGCGAGCGCACGAAGATTCGCAACCGGTTCCGTTATGATTAGCTGCCTGTACCGCATGTGTCTATTCTCCTACTTTCATCACATCTAACATCAAGTATCAGGTTAACATCTTTTGGCGCGCTCCGCAATCCTTTTGAACCGCGCGCCCACGGCCGCCTTGCCTATGGGAGGGATGAGGAGCCGGCCTATCTCCGCGAGCGAAGCATCCGGATGGAATATCCGCGTCAAAGCCGTGTCGACAAGTTCGCCAGGAAGTGAGTCCAGCCCATCTCGTGCCTCTATCGACCTGATCTGCGCCAGTTGGCGCTCCGCCGCGCCGAGAGCCCGATCCATATTTGCAGTATCGCAGTTGCCCAGCCTGTTGGCGTGTCCCTTCATGTCCTTGACCATACGTACTTCCTCAAAACGCAGGAGCTGTACGTGGGCGCCGACGATGGCGAGCACGTCTTTAATCTGCTCCGAATCTTTCAGATAGACGACATGTACGCCACGCCGCTGCCTGACACGCGAACGCAATCCCGTGAAACTGTTCATTAGACGGCGCGTAGCGGCGGCGTTTGCCTCATTCGCGAACATTATTTCCAAATCATAGCCTCTCTCGGGGTCACTGACAAGACCCGCTCCCAGAAACAACCCTTTCAGGCAGGCTTTACGGCAACACTTCTTTTCCATTGCAAATGAGACGGGCTCTGTGAGCATCTCTCTCTTTTCTTCCGCGATCTTGATTATCCCCGCCGAAACAAGAATAGCGTCCGCGGCAGATCCGGGCAGTATTGACAATTCGTAGACGCGTGTGCGCCTCACCGCGGCGCCCTCCCCTACCATGAGCCTGACCTTGGTGCCGTACATGGATTCTATGAGAACCTTGTAGCGCCGGGCCACAGCCGCGCTACCGGTCGTCATCTTAAGGCCGACTCCGGCCTTACCAGCGAGTGTCACTGAGCCACATGCCCTGATGAAGCCCGTTATCTCTGCTACGACACAGCATGGATTCCTTCCCGCGCTGTGCGCTATTTCGTTCTTCACCCTTGTCGTGAACGATTCGGCCATAACGTGGTCAATCGTGCCCGAGTATGCGATTGCGAGTGAGCGTCCTTATGACGTACGCTGCCGCATCGGCGTCATGTTTGATATAACCGCGCTGTATATCTATGAACCCGCCCTCTATGATATCTATGCCCCTGGCACGTATTGCGCGCTTGTCATCGTCGTCCGCGAGCAGCTGGACAGCGCCACCACTCGTATATTTTACCAGTTCGTCTCCCGACAGCCCCTTGTCGTTTATCAGAGCATAGTCGATGGCTCCGTCGTCGATGTAATTAAAGAGAGTCGCCACATGATCGGCCACGCCCATACCTTCCGTCTCTCCAGGCTGCGTCATTACGTTGGCTGCGTAAATCTTAACGGCACGCGTAGCGGATATGGCGTCGCGCATGCCTATGGCAAGAAGGTTAGGGATGATGCTCGTGTACAGGCTCCCCGGACCTATGACGACGGAGTCCGCATCCATGACAGCGCGCCTCGCGGATTCGGATATCCTCGCTCCGTCGGATTCGAGGAACACGTCCGCTATGCGCGACGCCTCGCTGGCGACGACCTTGGGTATCTGAGACTCTCCGATAACGATGCTCCCGTTCTCAAGCTCCGCGCATAGCACCATGCGTTCCTCGCTGACAGGGATCACATTGCCTCTTACCTGCAGAAACTTGCTGATCCGCTCTATGCCGCGTTCGAAATTGCCATATATCTCGGCGGCTGCGGCGAGGATGATGTTGCCCACACTCTGCCCTTCGAGGCGTCCCTCGGAAAACCTGTGCGCGAGTATCTCGCGCATGCCTGTTTCGTCTTCGGCGAGAGCGAGCAGGCAGCTTCTGATGTCGCCCGGCGGCAACATGCCCAGGTCCTCTCTGATGATGCCGCTCGAACCTCCATCATCAGCGACGGAAACGACGGCTGTCAGATTGACCTCGTCGATTTTTTTCAGACCCCTGAGCAGGACCGCCAGTCCCGTCCCTCCGCCTATTACCGTTATATTCATGCTTCCCTCATTTCCGTTATCTATATCTTTGGATATCAACATGCCAAGCTACGGTGCGCCGCACCGTCCTAAATTGACGCATACTACCATGTCGGGCGTTGATGCAGCCATCGGTCATATATCCCTGTGCTTCAGCACAACGTGCTCGCCATTTTCAGCCAGACGCTCGCCTACAACGATAGCCGCCGCAACGGAGCGGTGCTGGCCGCCTGTACACCCGAACGATATGTTCAGGCTGCTTTTGCCTTCACGGATGAATGCCGGTTTCAATTCCCCAAACATCTCTATGACAGAGTCTATGAACTTACCGGCCTCGGGCGCGCGCATCACATAGTCGCGCACCTTCCGGCTCTTGCCCGTGAGTTTTTTCAGGCTGTCAACGTAAAATGGGTTTGGCACGAAGCGCATATCCAGCACGATGTCGGCCTCCGCCGGCACGCCGTATTTGTAGCCGAACGACTGTATTACGACGCGGAAGACGCCGCCGTCGCCGTCCGCAAGCAGGCGCACAATCGCGACGGCGAGATCAGCATTCTTCATGTCGCTAGTGTCTATCATATGGTCGGCAATGCGTCTGATAGGCTCAAGCGCCTCGCGCTCAGCCTGTATAGCTTCCTCGTATGTCCTGCCATCTCCAAGCGGATGATTCCTCCGGTGTTCGCTGAAACGCCTTATGAGCGCTTTGTCGCCAGCATCAAAGAATAACACCTTGTATGCAATCCCCCGGCGTTTCAGGTCGTTCAGGTTTTCCTTCAGGTCGCCGAAGAACTCCCCTCCCCTCACGTCCGTCACAAATGCAACCTTCGATACCTTCTGTTTGCGCTGTGCGATAAGGTCCACGAAATTGCCGATGAGGCTCGGCGGCAGATTGTCGATGCAGTAATATCCGATATCCTCAAAGCAATCGGCGGCGAGGCTCTTGCCCGCTCCCGACATACCCGTTATTATTATGATTTCCATAGCATCTCCTTGACCAAACTCATTCGGCGACCAGGTTGACCACGCGAGATGCATCGATGCACGAGTCAAGCACGAGATCCACGGCCGAGCGGAAGTCGCCTACCCTCGCGGGTGAGTGCGCGTCGCTGCTTATGAGGAACTGCACATCCGCAGCGGCCATGCCCGCGACGTCCTCAGGAGACAGCGAACGGTGGCTCGTGTTCAGTTCGACGAGCGTGCCCGTCTCGGCGCATATGGTGGCGACTTCGACAAGGTCGACGGGGAATTTGTCTCCGGGATGCGTCAGCGCGTAGACGACGCCGCTCCGGAGAGCGGAGGCGATGTTCTCGGTGTTCCTCTTTATCATGGAGATAGGCGCCCTGTGCGCCGGTGTCAGGAAGTTCACGATGTTACGGCTAATCGACCGTACGGGGGAGGGTCCGACCGCGCCGTAATGATAGCCTGCGAGGACATAGTCGAAAAGATGCAAGTCATCGGGATGGATGTCGAGCGCGCCGTCCGGATATAGGATGTTGGCCTCGATCCCTAGCCTGATTTCGATATCCGTGTATTCGCCTTTCAGCCTTTCAACCTCATCGCGCATTGACGGTATCCTGTCCCTTCTGACGCCGAAGCCCACATGCGCCGGGCCATGGTCGGCTATGCCGATCTCCCGTAGACCGACGGCGCGCGCCGCTTTAACGTTGTCCTCGATGGAGCCCTTGCCGTGAGAATATACAGTATGGGTGTGCACGTCGGATGTGATGCGCCAGGTGATCCCGTCCCTCTCGTATATAGCGTTTGCCTTATGATTCAATCGTCCTCCCCGATGATGAGCGGCTCCGGCTCCAGCAGTACGCCGCTGTCCTTCAAGACCACTTCACGCACTCTTTCCATGAGGGTGAGCACGTCCGACGCCATCGCGCCTCCCGTGTTGACTATGAACCCGGCGTGCTTCTCCGAGACCTGTGCCCCGCCTACGCGCTCGCCCTTCATCCCGGCCCTCTCTATGAGCTCTCCCGCGTAGCCGCCGTACGGCCGCTTGAAAAAACTGCCCGCGCTCGCCACTTCCATGGGCTGCTTCGCGCTACGCCTCCTCGCATACTTTCGCATGTCGGATCTGATATCCGCGGGGTCCCTCGCCTCCATCTGAAAAGTGACCGACAGTATCACATACGGCCCACCCGTCTGAAACACGCTCGTGCGGTAGCCGAGACGCATCTCGTACAGGCTCATCATCTTCGTCTTGCCGGCCGTAGCATCGTATACCCTCGCCTGTATCACGGTCTGCGACATATCGCCGCCGTAGGATCCGGCGTTCATGTACAGCGCGCCACCAACAGTGCCGGGTATGCCCGATATCGGCTCCAACCCAGACAGACAGGCCTCGGCGGACAGCTTCGCGACAGTTCTCAGTGCCGCCCCTGCGCCGGCAACGACGATACCGCGCGCCGCATCGATCTTGACGGCATCCATCCCCTTGCCGATGTCGATGACCGCTCCGCGGAACCCGCCGTCACGGGCTATGACGTTCGTCCCACCGCCCATGATGAAGTACGGCACGCCCAGCTCTCCGAGGGCACCCACCACATCTACGGCGGCCTCCTCGCTGCGCGGCCTTATATAGTAGTCGGCCTTGCCGCCGACCTTCATCGAGGTGTGCAAGGACAGCGGCTCGCCATCCTTCACTATTGCATCGTCATACAGCGCCTTAGGGAATTTCAAATTGTTCATATTCATAGTATAGCACATGATGTCTTTGCAGTGTTGCTGCAAAAACATTGGTGATATTCTGGCTTTTTGCAGCAACACTGCAAATATTCGCAATGACGGTTTCCGCCCTCCCCTACGCCATATCCTCGCGCAGCGCTTCTATTATATTTATTTTCCTGACCTTGCGCACGGAATAGAGCATCGTGACGAAGACGACTAGGAAGACGCTGGCCACGCTGACCGCGATGCCCGCCCACGGCAGAGTGAAGGCGACCTCGGCGCTTATGAACATCGCCCTGTAGATGAGGCAGGTGATGACGATGGAGACGGGGATGCCGCCCATCAAGGCTTTCAGGCCGTAGACGACGCACTCAAAGTTCATCATGCGGTCGATGCCCCCGTCCGTCATACCCACCGACCGCAGCATGGCGAACTCGCGCCGACGCAGGCTGACGTTCGTGGAGACCGTGTTGAATACGTTCGCGACCGCGATCAGCGAAATAAGTATGACGAAGCCGTACGTGAATACGTCGACGACGAGCAGGATGTTGCGGCTTTGCTTCATGCTTTCGGCCACGTTGAAAAAGTTGTAGGATCCCTGCCAGCCGGCGTCATCCATGATGGCGAGCATCTCCGCGCCGGACTTCGCCGGGTCGTCCGAGAGGAAGGTCATGGTGATAC